>JAGVKY010000022.1 GCA_020050175.1 Parachlamydiales bacterium | reverse complement strand
CACCCATCATAACTCGACGAGGGATTTTAACCTGATTTAGAAAAAATTCATCTCGGGTCCAGTAATGATTGATTCGAATCTTATCGATAAGAATTGTTTTTTGAAAATTGACCAATGGTTTTTTATCTGAGTCAACGAGTAAATAACCTTCCTTAAGGTAGCAAAAATGAGGATTTAAACATGTTGATACGAATTCAGGACGTACAATCGTTTTATACTGTCGATTTTCGTCGTAATCTTCTTTTGCTTTGAAAGTTAAAGACTCGATGAGTAATTTTTTAGGAGAGATTTTGTCGACATTTGATGTTCCAAACATTTGCCAGTTCACACATAGACCAGAACAATCTTCGTAGTCAGCAAGAAATTCTACTAGGTTATTTAACCTAGTTGGAAAAAGGAATTCATCGGTATCAATGATGGCAAGCCACTTAACTTTACCTTTAGCACGCCCAATGGCGTCTAAGTAAGCGTGGCATTGAATAATGTTCCAGCGGTTGATCTCCAGACTTTCATGCGGCCAATGAATGAGCTCCACCTCTCCCTTCTGAATATAAGGTTTAAGCACTTCTTCAAAGTTATCTTCGCTCAAATTGTTATAAAGATAGAAATGCTGTACCCCCACCAATTTGTGGAATTCAATCCACTCCTTGAGAAAGCGAGCTTCATCTCGGAAAATTGCACAAACTGCTAGATCAAAACTATAAGCACAAATGGTTTGAGTGAGGGCTAGAAATAAAGAAACCAGTATTGAAAAAAGGCGCATGTGAGCATATTTGCAAATGATTTGATAAATTAGCAAGGTTCAAAAATGGACCCGCAAAAATTTCGAATGACTACTGCAATAACCCCATGGACCCTCTCAAAGGAATAATAAATTTAGAAACTGAAGTATCTAAAACTCGATTCCATCAATAAACGCCGATCTACCTAATACTTAATTTAAAGAACTATAGCTTTTTTCAATAGTTAATGGACAAGGGAATTCAGCGCCAGGAGGTGCTTTAAAAGAAAGAGCTGCCGAGGTAATCGGGTGAGGAATAGTGAAAGCGTAATGGTGCAGAAGAAGGCGGGGGGCTGGTCTTGCTCCATACTTGGTATCGCCGATGATTGGATGGCCTCTAGAGGAGAATTGCAGGCGGATTTGATGGTAACGGCCCGTCATTAGTTGGATAAGGAGAAGGGTTCGTTTATTTTGGTTTTCTAGAACTTTAAAGTAGAGATGAGAAGACTTTCCTTCGGAGTCAACAATTGCTTGGTGTGAGGCATGTTTAAGGGTATCGGAGAGTTTACCTTCCCCTTGGAGTGTTCCTTCGACCCAGGCCAAGTAGGTTTTTTTGACATTTCTTTCCCTGAGAGACTCTTGAAGGCGAGAGAGGGCTTTTGATGAACGGGCGAAGACAACGATGCCGCTTGTTGGTTGATCCAAACGGTGGATGGGATGAAGAAAGGGGGTGCCGGTCCGATCTTCCCTCTTATTGATTTCCTGACAAAGGGCATAGTGCGCCCTTTCATCTTGTGTTTCGATGCCTGCAGGCTTATTCCAAACTAAAATCTGACGTTCCAGATGCAGAATATCCATCAGGAGCGTTGCCTCAATGCTTCAAATAAAAGAAGAGTGGTCGCAGTGGCAACATTTAACGAATCAGCCTTGCCCCGCATCGGGATCTTAACTTTTAAATCTGCCCCTTCCATCCAACGGGGAGAGAGACCTAATTGTTCTGTGCCTACGACAATGGCGATATCGCCTCGGAGATCAGCTTCTGTATAGGGAAGGATTGCATGGGGAGTAGCCGCCACAATGGCTATTTTTTCTCTCTTCAAAAAAGAAAATGTTTCCTCCGCATCCGCTTCAATTACAGGGAGAGTGAACAAGGTCCCAACGCTTGCGCGGACGACATTAGGATTGTGAAGGTCGGTTGTTCGATCGGCCAAAATACACGCATCAACTCCTGCCGCATCACAGCTTCTTAAAATGGTCCCCAAATTCCCCGGTTTCTCAATCGATTCAGCCACTAAGAGAAGACGAGGAGACCTCAAAGGAAGGTCTTTCAAGCTCAAATGGCGCTGAGGTGCGACTGCCAAAATGCCATCAGGGCGATCACGATAGGAAAGTTTTCTAAAGATCTTTTCAGGGACAGTAAAGATATCAGCTCCTTGAGCTTGAGCAGAAGCGATTAGAGCCGCCTCATTGCTTCCTAAAAAGAGCTCTTCACAGACAAAAAGTTGAGAAAGAGGTTGCTCTCCTTCAATAGCACGTAAAGTTTCTCGGTACCCTTCAATCAAAAAAGTTTGGCTTTTTTCCCGATCGCGCCTGTCTTGTAAACGGAGAGCTGCTTTAACTTTTGGATTATCAGGGCTCGTGATGGGATTCATCTAAAAAGTCCTCTTGCATAGCAACCGGAGGGAAGCGGCAATTCGCCAGGGAGGAAAAGTTCTCCATTTTCAATCTTTTGGCAACCGATCACTTCTTGCAAAAGATGAGAAAGGACCAGCGGGGTGAACCCTGGGGTGTGGCAAGAAAGAACAACAAAAAGAGGTTTTTCAGATAACAGCTCTTTGCACAATTGCAAAAGAGGAACAACATCCTCTTCGATCTTAAAAAGCTCCCCTTGCGCCCCCCTTCCAAAAGTCGGCGGGTCTAGGATGATCGCATCGTAGCGTCTCCCCCGAGTGATTTCTCTGCGAAGGAATTTTGTGACATCGTCAATGATCCAACGGATCGGGGCTTTTTCGAGATGGTTGATGGCCGCATTTTCACGAGCCCAGCTGACCATCCCTTTAGAAGCATCGAGATGGCAAACTTGAGCCCCAACCTTGGCAGCCGCAAGAGTCATTCCCCCCGAATAAGCGAAAAGATTTAAAAGCGTTGTACCTGGAGAAAGTTTCTCTTTGGCCCATTCCCACAGTTGCCCATGCTCGGGAAAAACTCCGAGATGGCCAAAGTCGGTGGCCCTTAGCCCAAATTTAATGCCCTGAAAGGTCATTTCAAAATTTTCAGGTAAGCGGTTCCACTCCCAACGGCTCCCCTCCCCTTCACGCACTAATCGCGCATCTGCTTGTTTCCATGTCAAATGGGGTAGCCTTTTGGGCCAAACCGCCTGGGAAGCAGGACGATCAATGATATAGGGACCAAACTGTTCGAGTTTTCTCCCTTCTCCACTATCAATCAGGTTGTACATACGGAAAATTATAAAGAGATAATTATATTAAAAATATGATTTCCGATGGCATGGATGCTCTCTATTCTATCGCCCTTTAGAAAAAGAGAAGATGTTTGAGGGGTTTCGCCCATTTTTTGGATAGCCACCCAAAGCGCTCCACCGAGCGGCTTTAAAAAACCGGTAACGGAAACCCCTACCGTAGCCTTAGAAAAGCTCATTAGCCCCTTGAGCATGGCAATAGCCACCTCTTCAGAAACAACGCCCTTTGCGGCCATCAGTGTGGCGGGAACATGGAGAAGCTTTTCCTTCCAATCGGAATGATAGGTCACGAGCGACCCGAGAAAAACATCTGAGGCTCCAGGAATTTTAGTCAGTCGAGCGGCAAGATCGCCTCCGGTGCACGATTCAGCAAAAGCAATCGTCCATCCCTTGTCTCGGTAATGATTTAGAAGCCTCTCTTCAAGCGATAACATGGATGCCACGCGAATTTAGAATCGGATGTTTGAGATTTTCTAAATGCTTACCCAAGCGGAAGGGAGTTTGGATTTTTTTTTCGTCTGCGAGGAAAGCAACAGGAAATGTTTCATCCCTGATCCAACGGCGAAGCTTTTCAAGAAGAACTCCATTCGGACTTTGAGCACCTTTCAAAATATCACGTGTGATGGGATCGAGATAGATCTGAGGGAATGACCATTTAAACCCCCAAGGGATCGTTTCTGGGCCAAATGCACTTACACGGAACGTTTGATCAAGGGAAGAGTAACTGAGGCGTCCCGGTTGCGAAATCAGACAGGGAAGAACTGGGTAAGTTCTCTCTCTTCCCCCTTCAACAATTTGGTGATGGATGGAAGCTTCATCCAAAGTGAGGTAAAGATAAAAGGGAGAAAAATCGCTCTCTTCCCCTTTTTCTAAAGTAGCTAAAGAAAGGGCCCATGACTGAACAAGCTCATCTATGGATAAGGGAGCCTCTCCTTTTTGAAACAGACCCTTCGAGCGGTAGAGCTTTATCCCTTCCATCGACTTAAAAAGAGAAGCAAGCCCCTCTGCCGATGGCAAAAAGACAATATCAATCCACTTTGAGGCTTCGAGCGGCCTGGGGTTGGAAGAAGAGGAAGATGACTCCGAAGGTGATGGCGATGTCGGCAACATTGAAGACGGGGAAAGAATAACCAAAAAGGACAAAGTAGAAGAAATCGACTACGTATCCTCGGACAAGTGTATCAAAAATGTTCCCAATCGCACCCGTTAAAATTAAAGTCAGGGCAAACTTACCGTAAAAGCTGTTTGTTCTGACGAAGGAAAACAGAAGAAAGCCAATCAAAAGGACTCGAAGAAAGAGAAGGAAGAGGGGGTATTGATCCATCAAGCTCCAAGCAGCCCCTAGGTTTTCGGCATAGACTATCGAACCTTGAATACCCAAAAAATTTTTAAAAAGGGGAATCCCTCCATAGGGATATTCAAGACTGACTGAACCAAAAAGTGGTAGGTTGGAAGCGACTAAAAATTTGGTTGTTTGATCGATGCCAAAAATAAAAAGGGCAAGGATGAGGAGATTTTTCAAATCAACCCTTTTTCCAGCTTCTCTTGGGCTTGAACTGTCATGTTCGCGTAAGGGATAGCTTCGAGCCTCTTCATAGGGATCTCTTCCCCTGTGATATCGCAGATACCATAAGTCCCATCATCTATTTTTTTGAGGGCAGTATCGATCTGTCTTAAAGTAGCAAATTCACTATGTGTTAATTCCAAACTGATTGTTCGATCAAAGTCGTCAGTTCCTTGATCAGCTTGATGTTGCGAATAACCTGTAGCCTGATCAGGCGTTTTAACCTCTTGCGTCGTACCTTCGAGCTTGGACGTGATCGATCGCCTCAGATCTTCAAGCTTCTTTTTGAAGCGGGCAATATCGGTCTTATTTAGCTTTGTCATTAAGTGGACTCCAAAAAGTCAAAAATTTTCCGGACAGGAAGGTTACCTTGACTGAACATTTTTTTGCACATCGAGTTGGAAGGAGTTTATTTGCCTTCGTTAACTAGTTCTTTACATTTCTGCCGCCAATAACATCAAGCCTTATCTGATTTTTTCCAGAAAAATCGCTGGGATTTCTCGTAAAAAACGACTTGGAGTCATAGGGCGAAAGCCCCCCCAGAGTGTTCTACCCCTAGAAGAGGATAAGTAGAGCCGTTTTTTTGCTCGCGTCATACCGACATAGCAAAGGCGCCTCTCTTCTTCAACCGCCTCTTTTTTACCAAGAGAGTTGATGTGTGGAAACAGAGTCTCTTCCATCCCCACTAAAAAGACGACAGGAAATTCCAAACCTTTCCCGTTATGGATAGTCATCATCGAAAGAGTTGGACCCTGACCGCCCAGATCATCAATCTGCCCCTTTAAAGAGAGTTCTTCCAAAAACTGAGAAAGCGTTCCCCCTTCTCTTTCCCCTTCCCATTCCATAGCTTTGACCAGTAACGCCTCAACGTTCTCTCGTCTATCTTCAAACGTTTCCGCTTCTTCTCTTAGATACCCGATGTAGCCGCTACCCTCGATTGTCGTCCGAACGAGATCTGATAGTTGGGGGATTTTTCGTAATTCTTCAATAAAACTAACAAAACGCTTTAACTCATCTAATATTTTAGGACCGAGCTTGAGCTCTGTTCGTCCTGAAATAATCTCCTGTACAGCAGAAAAGATTGGCAAGCGTAACCGGTTTGCCTCAAGGCGGATTTTATCCAAAGTCGCCTCTCCTACCCCTCTTTTTGGCACTAAGAGAGCTCTTTCAAAGGAGAGAAAATCGCTTCCTGAATGAACAAGACGGAGATAGGCCAAAAGATCTTTAATTTCTCGTCTCTGGTAGAAGGAGAGCCCCCCAATAATTTGATAAGGAATTCTCCGATAAAGAAGACGGTCTTCCAAGACTCGCGACTGCGCGTTTGTCCGATAAAAAATCACGATTTCATCGAGGGAATACCCTTCATTGAGATTTTTTTCGATTTCTCGAGCTACAAAATCAGCTTCGCGCCGCTCATCGTCAGCAGCAAATAGTTTGATTTTCTCTCCTGCCCCTAAGGCACTCCAGAGATTTTTCTCTATTCGATCGTCGTTATAAGTAATAAGAGCGTTGGCAGCGTCCAAAATATTCGTGACGCTCCGATAATTTTGCTCAAGTCGGATGACTTTTGCATCAGCATAGTCCCGATTAAAGTCTAAAATGTTTCTAAGATTTGCCCCTCTCCAGGAATAGATCGATTGGTCAGGATCTCCCACCACACAAATATTGCGATGCTTTTCCACCAGCAATTTAACCATGATGTATTGAGCTTCATTTGTATCCTGATACTCATCAATTAGAAGATACTTCCACCGGTTTTGGTAGTTATTTAGAACCTCGGGCATCTCCCTGAAAAGGCGAACAGGAAGATAAAGAAGATCATCAAAATCGACTGCCTGTGCATCTCCAAGCCTTCTTTGATAAGCTTTATAAACATCAAAATAGAGCTCTTCTTCCCTGTCTTTTGGAGGTGTATCCAAGGAAAGGAGGCTGTTTTTGGCATTCGATATAAAACTAATAAAGCCTCTGGCTTCCCCTTTTTTCTCTCCCAGCCCTTTCTCTTTTAAGATCCCCTTAACAACTTTTTCCTGATCTTCGCCATCGTAAATAGTAAAATCATTCTTATAGCCAAGATAATGGATGGATTCCCGCAGAATTCGGGCACCTAGGCTGTGGAAGGTCGAAATAAGAACTTTTGCTTTGGTCTGCGACTCGACCCGCTGCCTCATCTCTTGGGCCGCTTTATTGGTAAAAGTCATCCCCAAAATCTCTTCAGGCGGTATCCCAGCTAAAATAAGCTCTGCAATCCTAAGTGTGACAACCCTTGTTTTCCCCGAGCCGGCACCCGCGAGCACAAGGAGAGGCCCAGAGAGATGTTTAACAGCTTCTTCTTGTTCTTGATTTAACTGATGCACGTGATGAGGGGATGTAGTAGCCATGTACGGAAAGTATAGCCTATCTAGAAATAGATCGGCAGAACCCGAAAAAGCTTCTTTAACCAAAAAGAAAATTTACATTTATTTGGTAAATTTTGTGTAAAGTCTATGGTCCTTTCTGTATAAAAAGACAAAAATTCACCTACTGAGAAACTTTCATGATCGTTCGAATTATACTGGCCTTTGTTTTCATCTCTAGCTCTTTGGTAGGAGCTAACTATTTTCCTGATCAACCAACGACCCCCGTCTTTGGACTGATGACAGTCCCAAAATGCGGCACACATTTGTTGATGAAGTGTTTAAGTCTATTACAGGCACGCCGTTGGAGGGTTCCTTTCTCTCAAGGACTGAACAATTTTGAATTTCTCGATATGCAAGTCTCCTTAGCTAGGTTGGATTCCACTCTTCACCAACAAAATTTTTATGTGATGCACGCTCAATTCAGCCCTCTCTTTAGAAATTTTTTGAACATTCACCCCGAATTTCCGATGATCCTCGGGATTCGAGATCTGCATGATGCGATTGTTTCTTTAGCCCACCATTTTTCGTCGAGCATTGAGAGAATCATAGGGCCTAAAGCAACGTTAGAACAAAAAATAAACTTTCTCCTTAAAACAGTAGATAAAAAAACAGCGGCGAACATCCCCATCCTAAAACATCATGCGGAAGGGCTAATGACTCTTTTTAATCACCCTAACGTTCTTGTTGTCCGTTTTGAAGATCTCGTCGGTTCAAAAGGCGGGGGCGATGACGAAGTTCAAAGAATTACGATTCAAAAAATAGCCAATCATATAGGAGCAACGGTCTCTCCAACTCGAATCAAAGAGATCCAAGCTATTTTATTTGGAAATACTGGCCTCCGCTCTTCCACCTTCCGTAATGGTCAGCAAGGTGCCTGGAGAAACGTTTTGACTCCTGAACAAATTGCCCTTTTTAACAAAAACTATGGGGATATTCAGCTAGCCTTAGGTTACTCCCTCGAATAAACAAAAAAACTAACGTAAATATCCATAGCGGTGGGTTTCATGGCTCAGGGCCACTTCTCTAAGAATAGGGAGAAACGCCAGGCGGCCATGAGCCTGTAAAGGCTCCGAGACTAGAAATGTCCCTGTCTTGGAAAAAACTTTTAGCAGTTCTTCTGAGGGAGGCGAGAAACTTCTTACTCTTTGGAAAGACCCCTTCTTCATTCTTAAAAGAAATTGCTCTTGGCTTTCCACATAAAGCTCTCGAGTTTTAATCAGTCCTCTGTCGGCAAAATAGGGGGCTTTTTCTTCCTCTAAACTGAGTTCCATCGGTGTTCCAGCCAACTGACAAAGGGCAATCACACGGAAAGGGTCGATCAGCGAATCCTCTTTTTGCACACGAATTACTAAAAGATGGTGAGGAGCATAATAGAAAAAATTGTCCTCTCCTAGCAGTTTGGAGGGGTCATGCCTCTCTTTAAAATGAGTGTTCCACCAATATTGGTAATTTTTAAGAGAAACCTCAAAAACTTTTTTCTCGTTCTCCGAAAGGGGAAGAGTTAATCCAAACTGTTGCAATTTGGAAAGCTGAGGACCTAAAGGGGCTTCTTCTTTAGGAAGAGCAATTTCTTTGGCTTTAAAAAAAAGACTTAGATAATTAGGTCCGCCTGCCTTAGAGCCCCAACCGAACTGACTTGCCTTACAACCTCCAAAAGGTTGCCGCCGAACAATAGCCCCTGTGATGGAACGATTGATGTAGAGATTCCCTGCACGTATCTGTTTCGCCCATTTTTTTTGTTCTTCTTTATCGAGAGAGTGTAAGCCAGCCGTTAGTCCATAGGGAGTCCCATTGGCAATGGAACAGGCGTGGTCTAAATTTTTTGCTCGCATGACAGCAAGGACCGGGCCAAAAAGCTCTGTCTGATGGGTAAAGCTACCTTCTTTTACTCCCCATTTGATCCCTGGAGAAAAAAGATTAGGGTTTTCACTATCCCTTTCAGGCTTCAAAAGCCATTCCTCCCCTTCTTCCAAACTTCCAATCGACCTTTTGAGCGCCTCATTCGGATTTGAAATGAGGGGCGGGACTTTTGTCGATAACTGCCATTGGCTCCCGACCTTTAAACTTTTTGCCGCATCCAAAAGTTGTTTTTTAAATCTCTGATCGCGATAAACCTCTTCTTCGAGTATCAAAAGGCTTAAAGCTGAACATTTTTGACCTGCATGAGAAAAGGCTGAGGCTATGATATCCCGTACGGCAAGGTCGCGATCTGCTAAAGCGGTGACAATTAAACTATTTTTACCCCCTGTTTCTGCGGCAAGATCTAGTCCAGGACGTAATCGCAAGAGGTGTTGAGCCGTCTCCGTAGAACCTGTGAGAACAACTTCAGTCACTTCCGGGTTTTGCACAAGAGAAGTTCCGAGAGTTTCATCTAGGCCTACAACGAAAGCGAGTAACTCTTTAGGTATCCCAGCTTCCCAAAAAATATGTGCAAGCCTCCATCCCACTAAGGGCGTTTCAAGAGAGGGTTTAAAGATAACGCCATTTCCTGCCAACAACGCTGCAAAAATCGCTCCTGAAGGAATAGATAGAGGAAAATTCCAGGGAGAGGCGACAAGTATAGTCCCTTTCTCTTCTAGCTTAAGTCCAGGTACAGACCTCCACTCTTCTGCCGATCGAATATAATATTCACAAAAATCGATCGCTTCCGAAACTTCGCTATCAGCCTCTACAACTGTTTTGCCCCCATCTGCGACAATCGCAGCGATTAAATCCCCCCGCCTTGCCCGCATCAGCTGTGCTGCACGTCCTATCCGTTTAACCTTCTCATCAAAAGAGAGCTCTATCCATTCTTTTTGAGCTTTTTTGACAACCTGGACGGCCCTTTCACCATCCGCGACAGTGGCTAAATGGACGGTATAAAGAGGCCGACCTGGAAAACTCGGGTCAAAACGGGGAAGACGATCCCTCACCTCTTCAACCACTTTTCCTCCAATCAGTGAAGGAATATCACGTCCTCCCTCCTTCAAAAAAAGTTCCAGATGGTTAAGTATCCACACTCGATTTTGTGAAAGGGTAAAATCAGTATCAGGTTCGTTTTGAAAAGGACCCTTTAAAGCCATGGGAGAATCAAATCTATTTTGATCCCGGTGATGACTTGTTGTTAGAGTATCGACTCGATCAACGGATTGTAAAAATCGCTCTTTTTCAATCTCCCACCCTTTAGGATCATCAGAAAAAAGCATCCGGAGAAAATGGTCGGAACCGGTGTTTTCGTCCAATCGGCGAATCAAATAGGAAAATGCGGAGTGAAAATCTTCTTTTTTGGCCGCAGGACAGTAGAGAAGAATCCCTCCCGCTTCTTTTTGAACCACCCTCCGCATCGGCTCGTTCATCCCTACGAGCATCTCAAAAGTTACCATCTCTTCTAGTTTCAAATCTTTGCGAAGAAGAAGTGCGTAGGCAATGTCAAAGAGATTATGAGAACCAACGCCGATTTTTAAATAAGGGAGGTGCTCTTTCTTAAAAGCCAAATGCAAGAGACGGATAAAATTGGTATCGGTCTCTGTTTTTGTAAAAAAAGTCGCAAGCGGCCATCCTCTTTTGCTTGCTTCTATCTTTTCCATCCCGAGATTAGCCCCCTTGACGAGACGAATCTTAATCGGAGCTCCGCCCTTCTCCACTCTAGCTTTAGCAAAAGCGATCAGCTCCTCTAAATATTTTTCAGAAGTAGGAAGGTAGGCTTGCAGCACAATTCCAGCAGAGAGATGTTGAAACTCTTTCTCTGAAAGGAGTCGAATAAAAATTTCTTTGGTCAGT
>JAGVKY010000049.1 GCA_020050175.1 Parachlamydiales bacterium | reverse complement strand
CTTTTGCATCTATTTCTGCACAGGTCATCTTTTTGCCGTCAAAATCCTCGGCAATTTGTTCCAAACAATTAGTTGTTATCCCCTTGATCTTGCTAACAGGATGAGCGCACAAAAAGATGGCTGTCTCTTTTTGTGAGCGAAATGTGAGAACTGTTGTCGGTTGATAAACGAGGGGTCGAAAAGCGTTGAAGAGGAGGCGTGAGGCACGCATGGTTCATTTTCCTTTTTTGGATGAGATTTAATCGTGACGTAAGGCAGTGATGGGGTGCATCGAGGCGGCTTTGACAGCAGGATAAAAGCCCGACGCAATACCGACAAGCATCGACATCCCAAGGGAGAGGAGGAGCGACCATTGAGTGACAACTGTGGTCCAACCTGCAAAGTAGCTGATGGAGTAAGAGAAGATGATACCTAACAGGATGCCCAATAGGGCCCCCCCAAGGGTGAGGAGCATCGCCTCGGTTAAAAATTGCACGGCGATGTGCCGTTTATTAGCCCCAACGGCTCGCCGGATGCCGATCTCTCGCGTTCTTTCAGAGACAGTGGCGAGCATGATGTTCATGATCCCAATCCCCCCTACTAAAAGAGAGACCGCCGCAATGCTCCCTAGGACAAAGTTAAAGGTATACTGTGTCCTATAAGCTTGGTTAAGGAGCTCTTCTGGAATCACAATCTGGTAATCTTCCACCCCAGCATGGGTTTTCTCCATGATTCTTTTGACAACCTGGCCAGTTTTGGAGAGATGATCGCTGTGATCCATTTGCAGGATGATTTCAGAGAGAGCCTCCTTCTTAGCCATCCTGGGGAGTCCCATCTCAATGCCGAGAGGGATGAAAACGCTTTTATTGAGATTTCTTGTGGTGAGGGCGGCCGATTTTCCCTGCTTCCAGTGTTTATTTTTTAAAACACCCACAATCTGAAACTGGATGTTGTCGATTCTGAGCATTTGGCTAATATGCCCATTTTTTCCTAAGCTTTTTGAGACATCGCTTCCCAACACACAAACTTGGTTTTTCCTTTCTACATCCAAGGCCGATAAAAAACGGCCTTCGGCCAAGCCAAATCCTTTGATCTCTTTGTAGGAAGGTGAAACAGCCAGAATTTCGGGAGAAACATCTTTAGACGTAGCAGAAATAAAACCTTCGACTACCTTAAGAGCAGCCAAAGCGTTGAGATGAGGAACGTGCTCTTTGAGGATTTCTATATCGTTTTTGGAGAGACCTCGGGACTTTTGTTCTAAAGCCTTTGCTCTTTGATCTTCGGCCAGTTCGTTTTGCCGAACGGTGATGGTATTCATCCCTAATTGTTCGATCTGAGAAAGAGTTTCTCTTTTAGCTCCCTCGCCAATAGAGAGCATGGCGATCACAGCCATCACACCAAATAAAACGCCTAACATGCTCAAGAAGGTTCTTAGCCTATGGAGCATAAGAGAGCGGATCCCCTGTTGGATGTTCATACGATTTTCCCATCCCGCATGTTGATGATTCTCTGGCAGTGTTTTCCAACATTGGGGTCATGTGTCACTAGGATAATCGTGACACCCTGCTGATGGAGCTCTTCAAAGAGGGCTAAGATCGATCGCCCCGTTTCGTAATCGAGATTTCCTGTCGGCTCATCGGCCAAAATTAATAGCGGATTGATGGCCAAAGCACGCGCAATGGCGACCCTTTGCATCTCACCTCCCGAAAGTTCCCGCGGTAGGTGATGGAGGCGATGGCCCAATCCGACCCTCTCTAAAGCTGTGACAATCGCCGCATGGTGTGAGGAGGGATTAGGACGGTAAAGAAAAGGGATTTCCACATTTTCTAAAACGGTGAGCTGCGGAATAAGATGGAAAGATTGGAAAACAAACCCAATGTAGGTCGCCCGGAGAAGAGAGAGAGCGTTATCATCCAATAATGATATATCTTCTCCTTGCAGGTAATAATGACCAGAGGAGGCCTTGTCGAGGCACCCTAAAAGGTGCATGAGGGTAGATTTGCCAGAACCAGAAGGGCCCATAATAGCGAGCAATTCTCCCCGTTTGATTTTGAGGGAGACCTCTTTAAGAGCAGTGACAGTCCCAAACCCCATTTGGTACGATTTACTGATCTCCTCTGCTACAACGACATATTCATCCATGATCTGGCATCGAAAGAGAAATAATATCTTTTTCATCCAGGCCAGTGATCACCTCGACCCATTGCTCGTTGGATTTTCCCACAGTGACCGGCTGCTCGACGTAACCCCTCCATTTTGAGAGGTAACAATAGTGGCACTTCTCCTTTTCAAAGACCGCGTGGATGGGGACTGCAAGACGTTCATCCACCTGATCGGCATGGACCACAACACGGGCTGTCATTCCGGGGCGCAGTCTCGGATCGGTGTTTTCAAGAGCTACTTTCACTTCGAAATACTTTTCATCGCCCGTACGGCCTAAATCAGAAAGGGCCAAAATCCCAATAAAAGAGACTTTTCCTTCAAATTGGAGGTGGGGAAATGCATCAACCTCTACCGTTGCTGGTTTTCCAACGTGGATTTTATGAAGATCGATTTCGCGGACTTTAGTTTTGACCGTCATGGAAGAGAGATCGGGCAAATCGAGGATCGGCTGATTGCGGATTAAAATATCTCCCACACGCGGTTTTCTTCTTTGACTGTTGCGATACTCTTCTCGGAGGACAACCATTCCAGGGGTAGGGGCGCGAATTTCAGCCAGAAGGACTTCATCTCGGGCTTCTTTTAGCTGTCTGAGGATATTTTCTTTTTCTTGCTTGGCAAAATAGAGGACCGCCTGCGCCTTCGCCATTTTATAGGCGCTTGTCTTCTCTGTCTCTTCGATCCTTGTGACTGCTTTTTTTAAAGCAGTTTCGGCTCTTTTGATCTGCATGGGGTGGACATGATCCACAAAACTTTCGTATTGCAATTTTGCGTTTTCATAGTTTTCTTGCTCCTCCAAAATCTTCTTTTCGGTCAGACGCACTTCAACAGGATTTAAAAATCCCTGCTCTTGAAGGAGAGCAAGATCAGACGAATAGGCATTCAAATCATCATACTTGCATTTGGCCTTTTGCATCCCTGACTGTAATCTTGCAAGTTCCAAAGGGCCATCCCCATGGACAATTTTGTTTAATTCCAGTTCAAGCGACTCTTTTTCGTAGAGCGCTGTTTTTAGGTCATGTTCCGCTTGTTCTGTTTCCCAAGCCAACTGCTGCTCTTGAGCGACAATCTGCGACTCACACTCTTTTAAAGAGGACTCCAAATCCTCCACTTTTTTTTCTAAAGGGGTGGCATCGATTTTAACGAGGATGTCGCTTGCGCTGACTTGTGTTCCGTCAGGGATCAAATCGATGATTTTTGCCTGATCCGAACGGATCAAAGAAGCGATGCTGATCGAACGGGCCGCTTCAAGTTCTCCCACAGTTCTCACTTCAATGGGAAAGGTGCGGCGAGAGACGGCAAAAGTGGGCATCTCTTCTCCCTTCTCATTAGAAGAGGAAAAAAGGTTAGAGGCAAGAAACAGAAAAAGAACCCCTCCACCAATAAAATAGGGTAGATTTGCCTTGGTGCTTCTTTTTTTTATTTCAGATTGGATTGTAGGAATCCAATAGCCCCACGCAGACACTATCTTAGGCTCCCATGTTTTCCAAAAGAGTCGTAAGCGAGACTTTATCCTTTCAGATTGATTGTTGAGGGAGTTTATCCAGGGATGCATGGTTTATCTGCGAGGGTTCCTAACGAAATCAATAAATTAAATTCACCGACTTTATATTCGATAATGGCGGCTATATAAGAAGTTTGCGCCGATCTTAAATTCTTTTCAGCTTGTACTAGATCAAAGTTGTTAGCTAATCCATGAACAAATTTTAAATTAGCTAAATGAAAACCATTAAAAGCATTTTGGATTTGTTCTTCTTGGACGTCGATTTTTTCAAGGGCGCGGTTAAGAGCTCGGAGGGCTCTCCTCACATCTAAGATAATATTGTCGTGCACCTGTTCCACATTCCGCTTGGCATCTTCTGTCGCCATCAAAGCTCGATCAAAATTGGCCGTACCCGAAACATTATCAATATCCCCTGAGGTTGTCACCCCTAATCCCCACCGGTTTTGCCTTCTCCTGGTAAATGCCCGAGTGAAGATTTCGTCTCTTGCAAAACTTGTATAATCGAGAACAAGATTAACATCGGGCCATAGATTATTTTTTGCCAAGCGACATAGCCTCATGGACTCTCTGACCTGATCTTGAGCTTGGACAAGTTCAATGCGGTGACCTAAGGCAATTGTCGTCGCCTCATCTAAAGAGATTTTGACAGGTTCGTATGTGATCGGAACATCCACTTCAACGGGTAAATCGAGAGGTAAGGCTAGGGTGTTCCGTAGATTATCTTTAGCATCCTGGAGGCGGTCTAACGCTTGGTTAAGGCTATCTTCTGCACTTTTTAATTCTGTATCGGCCCGGTTCGCATCGAGAGGATCGCAGAAGCCGATCTTCTCTTTAGCTTTTGTCCCTCGGCAAAGTTTGCGGATCCTTTCGACAGCTTCTTTCTCTAACGCAACGAAGGCCTCTTGCTTGGCAATTTCGTAAAGTCCTTGGATGGTTTGTTGGATCAATCTCACTTCGGCAAGATAAAAACTCCGCATGGCAGAGCGATTTCCATATTCTGCGGCTAAGATCCCTGCACGGCTATATTCCCTTCCAAAACCTCGTAAGAGAGGTTGAGAAAGGATCACTTGAAAATTTGATTCATGGTGATCAGCCGCTTTAAGAGTTGATGGCCTTAAGGCAAGTCTCGTTCCAGGCCAAAATCTTTGGCTCAGCTCAACACCCGCTCCAACTGTTAACCCTTCTCCCACTCTTCCGCCGCCTCCATACCCTGTGTCAATCTTGGGAACAATTTTGAAATCAAAATCAGATTCAGCAAATTCCAAATTGATTTGTGATTGTGTGATGGCATCGAGAGGGGCTGCTAAACGGCGCTTGGCATTAACGGCCAAATTGATCCCTTTTTCTAAGGTGATCAGAAGAGGCTCCTCACCCAGCAGAAGAAAAGGGAGGCACAAACAGGCTAACCAGATGAGTCGATGTCGGTGCGTTTGTTTCATCGTGGGGCATGATACAGCGAAAGATTTTTCCTGGCACCCACGCTAGAAAAAATTTACATTGCATAAAAAACGATTTCGAATTTGATTGATGCTAAATCATTTTATGGACATTCTCAAAAAAAATAGAGAAAGGATTTTGGGGTGCCTCAAGAAAAGGTTTTCTTTGCACACCAGAAATAGGAGAAATGATGTCCCTGATGAAAATTGCTCAACGTTGGACCACAGCGCTATGTTTAATGTCCATGTACACCGGACGGTCAAGTTTTTGTTGGAGACAATACTGGTAGAGCCAATAGAAACTTTATTGCTGGAAGTCAGTCTTCAATTGTAGTGCGGCGTTGTTGCATAAGTCGGTTTGAGAGCTTCTCCCTCTTTCCTTCTAAGCTTTTAAGCTGCTTCCTCCCAGAAGCCTGTCGGCATCCCCAAGTTCG
>JAGVKY010000019.1 GCA_020050175.1 Parachlamydiales bacterium | reverse complement strand
GTTGCAAAAGGGAAAAAGCAACACGACAAAAGGGCGAGCCTCAAAGAGCGAGAAGCTAAAAGGCAAGTCGATCGTGCGATGAAAGGGGAGTAATGAATATTCTCATTGCCTCTGTTGGCAAGCCGCCAAAGGGGTGGATGAAAGAGGGGATTGAAGAGTTTGTTAGTCGTTTAAAGGGAAAATTTAACTTTGAATGGCATGTTTTTAAAAACGATGAACAACTGATCGCATTTTTATCCAAGCAAAGGGAGAAAATTTTTCTCGACCCTCAAGGAAAACTCTTGAGCAGCGAATCCTTTTCATCCCTTCTCTTTCACTCTATAGAAAGAGGGGGGGCTACAGTCACCTTTGTGATTGGGGGGGCAGAAGGACTCCCTTCCGTTTTGAGAACAGAAGGTTTTTTGCTAAGCCTTTCCCCTATGACTTTTACCCATCAAATGACCCCTTTAATTCTTCTCGAACAAATCTATCGGGCGAGTGAAATTGAAAAGGGGACTCTCTATCATAAATGAAAATTTTGGCTAGCGAGAGCAATTTTGAGGGAATTATCTCGCAAAAGTTGTGGATTGATGAGAATCAGGGTTCTTGCCTCGGACTGCAGGATGGCCCACGAAGGATTGGGAGCTGGTTGTGACAGAGCTGCCAATAAAATATTGCGAATGGCTTCATTGATCTGAGCATCATATGCCCACATAACAATTTCTCGATCGCCTCGAGGTATTGCTCTAGAAACTTCTCCTTCAATGTTTTTGCCGGTTTGTTTTTTCACCAGGTTTTCTAAAACTTGAAGGTAAACATCCATTAATTTTTCATGCACTAAAGGAGCCCGGATCCCGCAACAAGAGGCTTTTGCTAACAATCTTGCGGCAAAGATTCTAGGAAGAGAAACTTCAATTAAAGTTCCTTTGACGGGATTGTTTTGGTAGGCCGAAATAGCTCCTTCGAATACAGCAATTGGATGGTGAGTTTCGGCAATAAAACTCTCTAGCCAATCACTTCTTGCTCTGAGGGGTAAGCACCATAGAATGCTTAATGCATCATACCAATTATTGCGGAGAACAGATTGTGATAATTGCTCAATAGTTGCAACGCCAGCTGTCCGAGCTTTAATAAGGCCCATTGCTTCAGCGGAAAGAAGGCTAGAACAATGAACAACAGGGTCAAGGGGAGCTTTAATAAGAGACATAATAATTCCTTTTTTGGGGTAATTATTATAAATGATATCGTCTTATTTTTTTAGGTTTTTATTAGGCTCTTTTTAAAGAACGGAAGGTGCGCAAAGAGGCCACTCCCCCTTGAAGAAGGGCAACGCCTACAGCAAGATTAATCACCCCGCGGATGTCGAAAGGGATGGAAAGGACATTCATGAGCATCCCAATTGTCATCATCACACATAGAACGATCCACCTCTTTTTATCATAAAGAGCTGTCAAGGGAGCATCGTTTGAAAGGGAAAGAAGGCGAGTTAAATTTTGTTGAACACTCGGAACAATAATTTTTCTTCCCTTAAAGAGGCCGATAAAAAGGGCCGGAACAATTAAGAATAAGGAAAGTGTTGTTTCATCACCCCAAAAGGAATTTGCAAAGTTCGCTAAGGGTAGGGGAGTGGAAGGTAAATGGGTCAATAAACGGACTGCCTCTGAGATAAATCCTAAACCCTTTCGAATCAGCATAAACCCCGCTAAGAAGAAAGGTATGCCAGATAAAAAAATAAGACTTTGTGGTTTAAAACGGAGCATAGGGACCTCGCAAGTGACAACAAGTGTAAACCGAGGAATGGCAAATGTCCATGGAGCTTTATGTGGTCCTTTGTAAGTATGTAAATTTTAAAATGATGAAAAAAAATTCCTTGGGAGTGTAGGATCTGCATGGCGAAGCTTCGACTCTAAAATGGACTCTATGACATTTCTACCAATTCTTGCGTTTCTGGGTGGCATAGGGGCTGCTTTTTTGATTTTCCCTTTTTGGAGTTCGGCTATTCAGAGGGAGAAAAAGAAGGAAAAAAAAGAGGGGGGTGCTCTTCTTTTAGACCTTTCAGCCCTTTTGGATCCCAGACTTATTGATCTATCGGCTTCTGGGCTTTTGGACAAAAGATTGCTCGTGCCAGAGACCCTATTGAGGGCCCTTTCTCAAGCTGCCATGTCAGAAGATGAGGCGGAAAAAAATCGGGCACGAAAAGGATTGGAACATTTCCGCCGATTAGAGGCGATGATCGATCTTGATCTCAAAATCATTGACGAAGCCCATCCCAAAATTGGTGATCATGTATTAGAAACGGTGTTTCTTCCAAAAGCTATCAATGCCCATCTTTTAATATCTGATTCGATGTCCCAAGAGAGGGGAACAAACGAAGGTGTTCGGGTGATCAATCTTCATCAGGTAGCTCAAGCCTTTCGAAGTCCTATTCAAGCGGGAGAAAAACTATCTGTCAGAATCCAAAGAATTGGAAAAGAAAGTGGGCAAGGCGTTGGATATCTCGAAGATGGTACAATGGTGGTTGTTAATGGAGCGGCAAGTAGCGTTGGTGAGATGGTGGAGGCCTTTGTCCTTTCTGTGAAGCATAATACGGCCGGTAGAATGGTCTTTTGTAACACCATTGAAGAGCATGCCAAATTCACAGCAGAAATACCGGAGCGGCGACGCCTTTCGATAAGTCGATGAATATTTTAGGGATTGGGCACGACCTTATAGAGATCGAAAGGATCCGTAAGGCACACAAAGAACACAGCGATCGATTTTTAGAGCGCATTTTTACAGAAGATGAGCTTGGATATTGTTTGAAATTTCATGATCCGTACCCCTCACTTGCGGCCCGTTTTGCAGCAAAAGAGGCTGGTTCAAAGGCCCTTGGTCAGGGCATAGGAAAAAAGATCGGTTGGCATGATTTAGCTGTGGTCCGCAATGAACTTGGCCAACCCTCCCTTTTAATGAGCTCCTCTTTAGAAAAACTTTACCCCAAAACAAAACTGATTCTTTCTCTTTCTCATACAAAAGAGATCGCATCAGCTTTTGTCATATGGGGAGATCTCTAAGGTGAAAATGGAATGGTAACTGCAAGTGTTACAGCCGTGACATTTGCAAATGTTCTCAAGGTCAAAAGGGTTCTTTCCAAAGTCAAAGTGACATCACCCCAATCGTAGCTTCTACTGTAGCTACCCTCTAAAGATAGAAGAGCAAACAAGAAGGGAGCCCACCCAAAATGAAAATGGGTACGATGAATGTTTTTGCTGCCGAAACTTTTTAAAAAGTTTAAGTCCAGACTCACCGTTTGACACATCGGCCATTGATGTTGGTAGGTGATCCCTCCTTCAATCCAAGGAGATCCTCTATTGGCAATGCCGAAGGTGCCCCAACCTGAAAGACGGCTAATCCAATCGCCGCAAGCGCTGTATTCTTTACCGATCGAATAAGTGCCGCGCCACTCCCACTCTCCAAAGTGAAAAAGGGCAGGTTCTTTAAGAGCTCTTCCATCAACAGCTGTTAGACCAAATGATAGCATCGAACTGTAACAATCCCCTTGGATATCATCAGTTAACTGATAAGAGAGAGTTGTGCTAAAGCTATTGAAAAGAAAATGGTGCCGATGGGTTTCGGCCACATTAGCTTCAAATAAAAATTGAAGGGCTGGGTCAGGAGACATACAGAGAGAGAGTCCCTGAAAAAAAACATCATGAGAGGCTCTTTTGCGGGGAAAAGGGCCTAAGTGAGAGTAGCCGGCAGAAGGCTCCCCATAGAGGAGCTTATCCACCTCTGCTGTCCATGGGGTTTCTGGAGCGAGGGCAGCTAAAGGCGCTGTTAAAATGAGAGATCCAAAAAGAGCTATTCGCGTGCTGCCAGCCACCGTTCCGCCTCTAGTGCTGCCATGCAACCTGAGCCTGCGGCCGTGACTGCTTGGCGATAATTGAAGTCCTGGACATCTCCTGCAGCAAAAACCCCATCTCTACTTGTCTTTGCTGTTCCAGGAACGACTTTAATGTAATCATTAGGGTGGAGTTCGATTTGTCCATTTAAAAAAGCTGTATTCGGTAGATGGCCTACGGCAAAAAATAAACCGCCAGCTGGCATTGTTTCTAATGCGCCCGTTTTAACATTTTTGATCACGACCGATTCAACCACTTTCCCCCCCTTGACCTCATCGACGACAGAGTTCCAAAGGACTTCGACTTTTGGATGGGAGAGGGCTCTTTTGATCATGATTTTTGAAGCTCTGAGTTCATCCCGTCGATGAACAATGTAAACACGAGAAGCGTAGTGTGTTAAAAAAACCGCTTCTTCGACAGCAGAGTCTCCACCGCCAACCACAAAAAGAGATTTTTCACGGAAAAGCGGGGCGGCCCCATCACAAACAGCACAAGCACTGACGCCTCGGTTCCAAAATTCGCCATCACGCGTCCCTTTGATATCGAGCCTTTTGGCAGTAGCCCCGGTAGCAATGATGAGACATTCAGCCTCATAGGTGCCGCTTTTACTCACAACCTTAAAAGGTGATTGCGAAAGATCGCAGCTGACGACATCCTCTTGCAAATAACGTGTTCCAAATCTTTCTGCCTGATCGCGGAACTCCTTCATGAGTTCAGGGCCTGTGATGCCTGCTGGAAAGCCTGGGTAGTTCTCAACTTCCGTGGTCGTCATGAGTTGCCCCCCAGCGGGTCCAGAAAAGAATCCTTCAAACAAAAGGGGTTTAAGATTAGCTCTCGCTGCATAAAGTGCAGCTGTATAGCCCGCAGGGCCCGAACCGATGATGATAAGTTTTTCTAGCGACATAAGTGATATGATTAAAGCTTTAGAGAAAGAACCCTGTCAAGTTACAATAAATAGATGCGATTGGAAAAGTCTTCGATTCTAACAGGCCTCGGGACTTTTGCAATCGTGTTTAATTTTGAGTATATAGGAAATTCATGCGTTGGGGACAGTTTCTAGCGTTCACTCTTTATTTTACGATTCTTCTTGTGAT
>JAGVKY010000133.1 GCA_020050175.1 Parachlamydiales bacterium | reverse complement strand
TTCGTCCTGAAAAATCAGAAGCAACCATCGCTAAACTTTACTACATCAATTACAGCTTGGCGGCTCAAGATTTCAAAAGCAAACTACTTGCCGCTGAGTCGAGACAAAGACAAGAAGAATCACTAAAGGCCAAGGAGCAAGAGCAGCAACAGAGTGCAAATGAGCTCTCTCTGGCAAGAAGTGCCATGACAGCAGCAGGCCAATTCCTCACAGAACAAGAGGAATTATGGCCAAAACGGATAGCAGAAGCTGACGACAAGCATGAGCAAGCTCATGAAACCTACATCGAAATCACAACAGATCTAAAAACGCGCAACCAGGCACTAGAAACAAAAGTAGAAGATTTAGACAAAAAAGTGAAAGCAGGCAGCCAAAGCATTACTCAACTCGATTCACAACTCCAAAGTCTAGATCAACAAATCACAGATAAGCAAAACAGACGCAATAAAAGAAATAAGAAAAAATTTAGAATCTTTTAAGGAAATTTTTCATGAGTTCATCAGTTACACGACCAAATTTAAATCTACCCACTGACCCTTTCGCTCTCATTTCTCAAGTTACGTCTGGAGAAGTTTCTCATGAAGCACTTGAGGCTCTTGTTGACCATTTTGTAGATGAAACCGATGCCCTCGTTGAAGCCTCTCACGAAGCTGATGAAGAGGCAGAAAAAGCAAGACAGAAAGACGAAGAGCGTCGAAATGAACTCGCCCTGGAGAAACAAGAACTTGCTGCAAATTCAAGCCGTTTGCAAAGCGAAATTGGTCTTTGCCTGCAACAAATTGCAGCCCAAGAAGCAGCCCGAACAACTCGAATTGCTGAGCATCAAGCCCGTTTAAAATCGATAAAGGATGCGCAAGCTGAAGAAGATCAAAAAGCTGCCGATCTCCAAGCAAAAGTCGTTGCATTAGAAGCAAAAAAAGTTGAACTACAGGCAAAGCTTGATGCAGCAAAAGCAAGAACAGCTCAAATCTTTCCCGATGCTATCGCCATGCAAGTGGTAAGGACCCACTATGGCATTACTTGGTAGAACATCCCCTCCCTCCTTGGAAGTTGCAGTGATGCAATTGCCCCACTTAATGGAGTCCATTGTTATAGCGAATCAACACCTCCAGAACACAAGAGAACAGGAAAGAGAATTAGAACACCATCGCATTAGCGACCATCAAAGTTCTATTCAACTCCATGGTTCCTCCAACACATCCTTAGAAAAACAACTTCTCTCACTCCAGTCCCAGATACAAACAAACGGCTCAGCACTTGCTGCAGAAACTCAAGCAGAAACAGATGCTGAAAAAGCTAAGCAAGACTCCCTAGACCACAAAAAAGAGAGCGTTCAACACCTTTTAAAACAACGAGAAGCCCTTGAGCAGCAGATAAGAGAATTGGAAAAACGAATAGCCCTGCAGCAGCTAGCTAATCAAAAAGGGCACACCCAAGAAATCGACAAGAAAATTGCGGGTGCAATTTTTCAATGGTTAGGTCTGTAAATGACAGCTGTAAGTTCAAGAGATTCTCAAAGTGGATTAGTCACCTTAAACCAACTAGAAGATAGAATGGGCGTGCTTGTTGTTGCTAATCAAACTTTGGCAAGTGAAAGAGAAAAAGAAACAATCCTTGAACAAGCAAGAATTATTGATACTCAGGTTTCTATCCAACAATCTTCAACTTCAAATAGCGGTCTTGGAACCCAACTTATTTCTTTGCAGTCGCAGATAAAAACAAATGCCACAACACTGACTACTGAAACCAAAGCAGAAAGAGATCTAGAAAAAGCAGAATTCGACTCCCTCGAGCGAAAAAAAGGTCAGGTTCAGGAACTTTCAAAGAAAATCGGAGACTTTGAAAAAGAGCTCCTGGAACTTGAAAGACGAGTAAACCTTCAGGAACTGGCTAATAAAAATGGCTACACTCCTGAAATTGAAAGAGAAATTTACCGAATAGCGTGGGCCAACTGGTGAGTACATCCGTTCAAAGAAGCACAGAAACATCACTGGTTTCTTTAGATCAACTGCAAGACAGAATGAGTTCGCTTGTGGTTGCAAATCAGCAGCTAGAAGTGACGAGAGATAATGAAAGAGCCTTAGAACAAGAGCGGATCGTTTCTACTCAACAGGCCCTTCATCAATTTTCAGGTTCTAATACCTCCTTAGAAAAACAACTTTTAAATTTAAATTCGCAGCTACAAGCAAATAGAGATGCCGTTAGCCTAGAAACATCTTCTGATGCAGACCTTGAAAAGAGTGAACAAGATTCTCTAGAACACAAAAGTGCAAGCGCTCAACAACTTTTAAAACAAGCAGAGGATCTTGAGCAGCAAATAAGGGAAATAGAAAGAAAAATGACTGTACAGGAAGAAGCTAATCGAAAAGGGCACACTTCTGAAATTGACAGGAAAATTGTACGTGCAATAGCTGCTGCCAGGGGGTGGTAAATGACAGTAAGTTTTAGAAATACGGAAACTGCGGTAGTTTCTTTAGATCAACTGCAAGACAGAATGAGTTCGCTTATGATGGCTAATCAGCAGCTCGAAGTGACCCGAGACAGTGAAAGAGCCCTTGAACAGGAGAGAATTACTGACACACAAGGCTCTATTCAGCTGCACTCTCAATCAAATACGGCTTTAGAAACACAACTTTTGAGTTTACAGGGCCAAATAAGAGAAAATGAAGCGACTGCCGCTTCAGAAATGGCTGCAGAAGCTGCACTTGAACAAGCCGAACAAACTTCCCTTGATCACAAAAAAGCGATTGTTCAAGAGCTGACTGGGCAGATTTCGACCCTTGAAGCCCAAATTTCAGTCCTCGAAAGGCAGTTTTTTATTCAAACGAATGCCGTACGAACGATAGATGTTTCAATGAAGATCTGGACAGCCCGTGGAAGATAAATAATTATTTAACTTCTAAAGCTTATTAAAGCTCTTATTTTGTTGAAAATTATTTGATAGTTATTTATATTAACTAATCTTTTGATTGGTTTTGTAAATGAGTGCTTCAAGAACACAAACAGTCCCCCCAGAACAACAATTTTTTCCTCATATTGTTTTAGAAGAGACAACTTTTAACGCTGAGGATATCCGCCACCAAATCCAAGCCTTAGCTCAAATCTTTCTCATTCATGACCAAGAGGAGGAGCAGGGACAGTGGCGCGACCGTACCTCTCAGCAGTTATTCAGATGGGGGGCCTCCGTTTTTGAACTTAACGATCGTCTAGAAGAAGCTCTTGGCGATAAAGAGGGTTTTTTAAAACTCATTGAAGAACGATTACACGAACTTTTCTATAACATCTTAGTTAATCCCTTAAAGCAAAAGACCCATCTGCATGATCCTGTGATTGATGGAAAATGGATGTGGGAAAAACGGATGCACGAACATTTTCTTTTGGTTAAAAGGGTCGCAAAACAGTTAGCTCCCGAGCAACCTGTTGAATCCCCTTTTGATAATCAAACACTCTCGAAAGAACCACAAGAACATGTTTTTGCCAAAGAAGTATTAACTTGGGCCTTAGCCATCATTAAAAAAACCAAAGTTGCACCAGAATCCGCAATTCCTGCTGACGAGGTAACTATCGAGCAACCTGTCGTTCTCCATGACCAAGAGCTCTCCCCACAAGCAGCACAGTTACACCTGTTAAATTATAACTTAGCGGCGCAACGGTACGTTCGAGAGACTTCTAAAAAAGACTCTATTAAACGACAGGCAGAAACTGAAAAAGCGATGGAACAAGACCGCCTGGACAATGAAAAACTCCGTACTGAGATAAGAAATGCCCTCAATTCCGCACGGGAAGTCATTCGACAAAAAGAAGAAGCTTGGGCAAGACGTTTAGCCGAAAGCGAGCAAAAACACACCCAGGCCTACGCCACCTACCAAACAGAAACCTCTACCCTTAAAGAACGTCATCAAACTCTTAACGAAAAGACAGACCAACTGACTGCGGATGCAGAAGCTGTTAGACAAAGAGTTCTAAACCTTAAATATTCTGTCGCTGCTAAACAACAAGTCTTTGATCACATGAATCTTTCAAGTGACGGACACAGCTGCACCATTTTGTAGGCAAAAAGATGACAATCGCTGAAAGATCTAGAGCTTTTAATCTAATACATTCCGTGATGAATGTGCAGGATCAAATGAGTGCACTTATTATTTCAGGCGAAAAACTGGAGGAAGAAAGAAACAAAGAAACCACTCTGATACAAGCGCGGATCGCGGCAACAACAGATGCGACTCTCAATCAATCTTCAACAAATTTCGCTTTAGAAAATCAACTGTTGTCTTTGAGATCACAGATTAAAACCAACCAAAAGAGTGCAGCAACGGAAAACACTTCTGAAACGGATGTTGAAGCAAGTCAACAAACCCTCTTGGAACAAAAAAAATCGAGAATCGTAGAGCTTTCTAAGACTGTCGATCAACTACAAGCCTTGTGCGATCTGTTAGAAGAGAGAATTGGTAAAGAACAAGGTCTGCACAACCCCCATGATCCACAAATCATTCGTCTGATTTTGTGGGTAGAAAAACACATCTATCATAATTTTTAATATGTCGGCGACAGTCACAAGAACAGTTCCAGCTGATGGTGGTTTTATCCATCTGGTGCAGCAAGATCCATTTGCCGCAGCACCTGCCTCTGCTCAAGAGGCGCCGCTAGAGGTAAAACCTGAAACGGTCGAAGAGGAATTGAAAAAGCTTGCAGATGAAATCGAGAGATCTCATCTTTTCCCAACCGAGAGAGTGGTCCAAATTCAAAATTGGCAATCCGATTTTGTACAAAATTATGTTCCTGATTTGGAAACACCGGAAGGGAGAGATACAGCAGCAAGGGGCGTTAGCTATCTTTTAGATCAAACCTTTGCCCCTGTCTTGTTGAGCTACTCTGATAATGGTCCCGTCTTAGATCAACTGAATGGCTATGTCAATCGCTACACCGCCATCATGCAAAGATGGCTCCCCGAAGAGACTGATGCTGATACTTTTCTAAGAGAATATATAAAGCTCTCCAATGAACAAGAAAGGAGGCGAGATTTTAGAGAACGTTTTGAAGTGATAGGTGACGTTTTCGCTGATGCAACTGCTGCTTTTTTAGAAGCGGCACGCCTTGTAGATGCATCGATCACTCAAGGGATGGAAAGACCAAGAAGACGCATCAGAGAATTAAACGTAACTCGTACAGCCATTTCTGCCGAAATCCGACGCGATCTTGGAGCTATTCACACCCGAGCAGCCGAGCTAGAAGATCGCTCAATTGCAAATACTGCTCGTTACAATGATTTAGCGAGAGACTTAGACAAAGATCAAAGGGTCGTCAAACATTTCATCGCAAGACTGGGGAGTTTATAATGGCAGCCTCAAGTAGCTCTGAAGCGATGAGAAATGCGATCCGTTACCAACAGGATCGTTTAAGCGGTGCAATTCCTCCCCCTCCTACTGAACAAGAAGAGGCGCAGGCCCTCAACCAAAAGTGGAAAGAGGAGTTAACGAAGTTCCTCGTCACGGTTCAACGCGTTGTTGCGGTGCTGAAAAAGCATGAAGAGGGGGATAAGACCTACATCACAGAGGCCGTTCGTCAAGCAACCGCCTTCGATGTCACTGCTGCTGGAAAAAACGAAGTCAAACGGATTCAAGAAGTTGTTTTTCCCGTCCTCCAACAATTCCAAAAAGATATGGAGGCCAAAATTGCTAAAATGAAGTTAACCCTTGAGGAGCAAGAGAGGCTTAGAAATCGGCTGATGGCTCAAATTGAGGAACTGACATTAGAGCTTAATAAGCCCACTCAAGAGTCGCGAGATACTAAAACTATTGAAAGAATTGGTCAGCAAGCGAGCGCAACGATCGCTGGCACGTCTGTGCCTCGTCAAAAGAACACGAGGATCTAACGATGGCGGCTGTTAACCCTGATGTTCCGAGATTTTCACCTTTCCATTTACAAGCAATGGAGGAGATCCGTTTACGTCGTAGTTTACGAGAAGAATTAGTGCTTATTGAAGAGTCGTTCGATTCTCTCGAATTAAATCGGGAAGATCCTCTTTCAAATGCCCTTATCATTTGGCTTTCCAATTTTAATGCTGCCCTCGATCGTAGGGCAGATTTTGTAGAGGTTCGAGACCGCTTCCGGTCTCGCTTGCTTGAAATTTTAGATCGACATGGGCGTCCCTACCATGCTGCCATGCTGGTCCTTTCCTTTTGGTTAAGAAGGCATGGAGTGACCATCGAAGTACCGGAACCCCCTGCTCGGCCTGCCCCTAGAGATGCAACAGAGATACTACTCGAAAGACAGAGAGCGCGTGAAAGAAGGGAAGAGCAGCAAAGACTTTTTAGACAACAAATTGCGAACGGCGCTTCTGAACTCCAAAGAGTAGCTGCCAGGAATGAGCTTGCTGACTTTCAGGCACGTATTGATCGATTTTCGAACACCACCGAAGCAGCAATCGACCGATTAAAAGAGAATGACGAGGCAAGACATGAAGAACTTAATGTTCTCATACCTGCCCTCAGCCAGCAATTAGATGCGATCGAGGAGAGCATTAACGCGAGCGATGTTGGAAACAGTAGAAATAAAGAGCGCCTTGGTAAGTCCGAAGAGCATAACAATAAGCTTGCCGGCAAGTTAGATGATTTGGATCGAGAGAGAGAAAAGAAAAAAAAGAAAAAGAAAAAAATCCAACGGATCATTAAAGCAGTCGCCATTGTAGGTGGTTGTGCCCTTGCCACTTATGGTGCCTATCTGGCTCTCCAAGGTACATCTGGCGCTGCTCTCTTTATCCCGAAATCTGGCGGCGTCATGCTCAAAGCCGGAATAGCCTTTTAATTAAAATCTTATGCCTCCAAAAATCCCCCCTCCTAAAACTCCACCTCGTAGACCAGAAGATGAACAATCGAATGGTCCAGCTCAACAAAAAGGGGGTCGGACGGAGGCTTTAATTCAGCAGATTCACGAAACACGTCGTTTGATGACTTTCACCTTGCAAGCATCAGAGGCCATAACTCCCATAACACCGTCAGGCCACCTTGCTTTCGATAGAGAAGTTAGTGATCTCAATCAGCAGATATCGGATCTAGATAGATATTTGGCTCAAGCTCCAAATTTTGCTTTAGATCTCAATCAGCTTGGTACGACTGATAACTCAGCTCTGCCTGAGTGGGCGAACGATGCTTTCGGCACCTTTGATACTGTAAGTACTGTAAATACCGTTTTGAAAGCCGCATTCGTTGAACAGATGGATGAAG
This sequence comes from Parachlamydiales bacterium, assembly GCA_020050175.1. Lineage (GTDB taxonomy): Bacteria > Chlamydiota > Chlamydiia > Chlamydiales > JAJFMK01 > JAGVKY01. The sequence goes on along the minus strand of JAGVKY010000133.1, from coordinate 4,042 downwards.
CAGCTGTGACCATGAAAATACTCAGTACTGCTGTAGATATCGTTTTAGCACCAGTTAACACAGTAATTGCTATGGGGGCTGAGATTGATGAAAAAGGGGGAATTCTCCCTCTTGCTGCCATGGAAGCTGGTTATCAACACCGCCCTTCCGATGTACCAAGCGGCTCTACAGTCATTGCAAAAACCGTCGATGAACATATCGTGCAACCCTACGAAGAGATCAAAGACAAAGTAGCAGGTCATTGGGAAAAACATGGCGGCTACCCAAAAGAAAGAGGAAAAGAGCTTTTTGGAGACACCGTAAAAGTTGCCGCTTTTGCGCTACCTTTAGCCGCTGCTAAAGTGACAAGAGCTACCCGATTTGGAAAGACAGCTGAACTTCGTTTCATGAGAGAACCCCCTCTCCTTCCACCACCAAGGAATTTTCCCCCTCAAAACCCAACCATTTTATTGGAAGGACCCTCTTCTGTTCCTTTACTTCCTGCCCCAGGACTACGCCCACCCGCTGGAGGATTGCTCTATCAAGGACAGCCTCCCCTCTTATTAGAGAAACTGCCTCCTTTTGTACCTGCACCTGAACTTTTACCTGAGACATTGTCCAATCTAAAAATCAACGTCCCTTCTCAAAAAGGGCCACAAGGCTTTCTCACTGGGTGTTCAGCAATGGACCCCAAAGGTAACTTACACATCTTTGTAGATCTGTTAGCTCAAGGGGAGAAGCATGCTCCTACTATTTTAACAGAAAAGCCTTCGCAAGGGATCTTTTTTGGAACTTTAAACACTTTGGAAAAATACGCTTTAGATCAAGGAGCCACGGAAAAAGTATTTATCCAATGGGATCCTATGAATCCTAGAATTGTCGATATTGCTAAAGGTTCAAAAAGATTTACCTATTTAGGAGAATCTCCCCATTGGTTCCCTGAGACTCCAGGGAAAATTGAAACTCACCCTGTCTTCGAATTCCATATCCAGCAGCTAGAAACTCCAAAAAAAGAAGTTGTGAGAGAAGCCGACGGTATTCAGGGTGTTTTCGAATTTTATACCCAGACCAAAAAAAACGGTGACCTGCAACTCACCATCAAACCGATCGGATCTGAAGAGTCTCTCTCACGACAATACTTTACAGCCATGAGGAGCATGGAGCAAGTTGCTCGAAAACACGATGTGAAGGGAAGAATCCTAGTTCAAGTGGATTACAATACACCTTTGGATAAAATCTTTGGCAGTGAGGCAAATAATAGATTCACTTATTGGGGTGGGACTCCCTCTTGGTTAAATCCTGAAGAGGTCGAGATATTAAGGACCTATCAGTTCCACCCAAGCGTTCCTAAAGAAGTCCCTGGAGAAGTCGTTTCATTGAAACCAGTTAGGTCTCTCAAAGGAGATCCATCAATAAGTACTGCTAAACAGAGAGAAGAGTTCCGGAAGTTTTTTGGACCGGAAAAAAGGGATGAAAGTACTGTTGAACATTTTAGAAAGTTAGAAAAACAAAAAGAAAAGCAACCTGCCGGAGTTGTCCCTTTTCCTGAGAGAAACCAAACATCTGCCTTTTCAAAAACAGCTGCTGAAGTTGTTGAACTTCGGCCGGTAGAACACCCTTCAAGAAAGTCAAGGGTTCCAGACACCTATTTTGAAAGAACTTATCCTATTCGAAATTTTTTAGGAGATGTTGGTGAATTGATCATGGTCTCTGAGCTTCAAGAGGATAGAACACTATTAATCTTTATCCATCACCTCGGCCCCCCTCCAAAGTTAAATCAAGTGTTGAATCAAATTGTGTATAGTGGAGACTCCATCGTGGCTTTTGCTACCCAAGCACAAGCAGACTTGATTGAAAACGCCCTAGCTCATAACGCCAAAAAACTCCATGTCATGTGGAATTCTGAGACCATCACAGCTGATGATCTTGCCAAATGGATGCCTATTCATGAGTTGCCTCCTCGTTTTTTAGGGAGAGAACAAGCCTGGTTTAGCCACTTAGACATTTTCAAAACCTATCCTGTTTTTGAATACCCTCTTAAATCTCGAGAATATGCAGGACCTCTCTCTTTTGGTGAATCCATCATGGTGGACGATACTCAAGATTTAATCGTACAGACACAAGATGAACTTTCTGTTGTATTTCAATATACCATCAACAATGCCCTAGTTTGTTGGATAAAGAGTGCTGACCCAAAATATGGTTATAGTGAACTCAAGGGTTACGGCATCGTTTCGTCCCTTTCCTTAAGAAACTGTCGAACACCTCGTATTATAAAGTCGGGTTACCATGTGTTACATGGTGATGAAAGGGTTCTTCTTGGTATTTCCCATTTAGAAGGACAACCCGTTTCAGAAATTTTTGATGATCTTGTTGTTGAGATGGCTAACAAAGGGGAAAATTTAGCCTACCGAATCGGTCGAGCCCTGGCTGAACCAACTCTCTATTCTGAAAACCCAAATGCCCTGGTCCCACACACCTATCTAGATTTTTACATCACTGTTGTCGAAAGCGACATGGAATTTCTTGTAAGAGATGGACATGCTGTTGCTGAAATACAACAGATGTTGGAGGAGGTCAAAGCCAACCCTGGTCCAGCCAGCATCTGTCTTAGCGATCCCCTCTTTGAACATTTCCTAGATGTAGCCGGAGTACCGATCGGCCTGATCAATTTGACTAAATTCCAGATGGGCATGCCTGCCATAGGCTATTATCAGGTGATAGAATTGTTCAGAGACTTGGCAAAAGAAAAGCCCGACCTCTCTGATCTCATCTTGAATCGGATGATCCCCGCCTTTGAAAGAGGATGGAAAGAGGTCAATTCTACCCCATTCACCCCGGCAGCTGAAAAGTTCGCAAAATTTTTCGCAGAACAACACTAAAGTTCTATGGTAGAAAAAACTCCTCCTCCTAAAACTCAAGCTCCCCATCGTAGACCTGAAGAGGAACCAAACGGCACAGCTCAACAAAAAGGGGGTCGTGCCGATGCGTTAATTCAGCAAATCCACGAAACACGGGCTTTAATGACTTTTTCGTTGAGATCAGGAGAGAGGATTAACCCTTTAGTTCCCTCCGGTCATCTGACTTTCGATAGAGAAGTGAGTGTTCTCAATCAGCAAATAGCCGATCTAGATAGCCATTTAGCCACTCCCCCAGTTTTTGCATTTGATCTTAATCAACCAGGCCTTGAAGACGACTTCTCTTTTCCTCAATGGGCAACAGATGCCCTAACTACAGTCCCTCCCATTTTAGCAACTGAAGTCACTGAACAGATGGATGAGGCAGCTGGGGCTATGAAAATCCTCAGCACAGCAGTCGACGTGATCTTAGCACCAGTTACAGCTTTGATTGCAGGAGGAGCAGCCTTCGACGAATTGGGAGGACTTCCCAACCTAGCTGCTCCTTATGATTTTAAATTTCGACCTGACGATGTACCAAGCGGTTCGGCAGTCATTGCCCAATCGGTCGATGAACATATCGTCAAACCTTATGAGGTCATCAAAGAGGAGGTTGCTGGTCGTTGGCAAAAACATGGGGGTTACCCCAAAGAAAGGGGAAAAGAACTTTTTGGGGATACTGTCCAAACAATCAGTTTTGCTCTACCTCTAACCGCTGCAAAAGTAACTAAAGCCACCAGGTTTGGGAAGCCAGTTGAATCTCTGCGATTCATGAAAGAATCTCCTCGACTTCCTTCTAGAAATTTGCAGACCGATCGCCCACCAACTGCTGCCCCTTCAGTTACTGATCCCAGAACTCTTCCTACAAGGGAAATTGAAGAGAGGCTTAGCAGGTGGATCAATGCTCCCCCATCAGAAGAGGTTTTAAACCAACGCAATCTCACTTTCACTGGTTTGAAACAATTTAACCTTGTGGATGCCCGTGGAGCTGCTGGAGAAATTATTTTCTATTCTTCTATGAAAGATCGTGAGGTACTCCGTGTTTATGTCAGTTGGTTGGGGGGAAAAATTGTATCTACTCCCCAGGGGATCAAAAGTGCGACCGATGGATTTTCGGGTGGGCTCACTTTTGCAGCTTTGCATATGCTTCATCAGCATGCCAGTGC
>JAGVKY010000221.1 GCA_020050175.1 Parachlamydiales bacterium | reverse complement strand
GCGAACTTGGGGATGCCGACAGGCTTCTGGGAGGAAGCAGCTTAAAAGCTTAGAAGGAAAGAGGGAGAAGCTCTCAAACCGACTTATGCAACAACGCCAGCTGCAGAACAGGTAGCTTCACTAGATGCCATTCGCAATTTTTTAAACCCATAAGGACTAAGAATGACAGGTGTTGAACTTGGATCTAAGTCTGAGGCATTGTTTATTAATTATGTGACTAATCATTGGCCTGATCTTGTTCTGACTGGGGCCGTTAGACCTAATAGCAAAATCTCTACAGTGACATCTCAGATTTTGACGATCTCTTCTCGAACTTTTTCCGGAGAGTTCCCGTTTTACTTGATAGGACCAGGAAGAAGACTTCGAGAGTTAATCGCTGACTTTGGTCGTTTGAGTGATAACAAATCACAAAGCCCGAAAGAGTTTAGATATCTAGATGGAACTCCTTTAGGGACAAATGGAGCCATCTTTGCTCTTACTCCATGGACTCAGATTATTAATGATGCTTTTATTTTGATCGGGTCAGAAAATAAAGCTTTTGTCACTCCTTTCGCTTATATTTGCGATATACAAGACAGGGTTTTATGGGATGATAAAGAGAATAAGCCGCACGCTTTTGGGAGGGAGTTGATTCTTTTAGCCTTAAGGGGCGCTTCTTTTATTCAAAACCCCTGCGGGATGGTAATTATTCCCAACAGAGAACCTGTAACTGATTTATCTAGATTTTTTGCAGAAGTAGATAAGATAGATGATCTGAATAAATTAAGGTCGCTGCTTATCGAATCTTCCGTTTTTGAATGTCAAGACTAAAATATTGCCTTCTTCCGCTTGCAAAAGCTTTAAAACACTCCTAAAGTGAAACTAATGTGTTTTTCAGCTGGAGCAAGTTTTACAGCAGCCGGTGCTTTAGGGTCGACGGGGATTATCTTTGTCTCAAAATTTTATCGAGATAAAAGACTTTGGATTGCTCTGATTCCTTGCTTTTTTGCCATTCAACAAGCGGCAGAAGGATTTTTGTGGCTCGCCTTCAACTGGGGGGTTTTCCCTAACGGTTGGAGCTTGGCCGCAGAATCCCTTTATCTCTTTTTTGCCTATTGTTTTTGGCCCGTCTGGATGCCTTTGGCACTTCTTCGAGTAGAGGAGGTCCCTTGGCGAAAAGCGATCATGAAAGTTCTTCTTCTCATTGGATGCTTTTATTTTGCATTAGGCGGCTTTGCTGTCTGGAAAGGGTTAGATGAGGCCCATGTGGTTCATCACAGCATAAGTTATGGAGAGGTGAGCCTCTGGACGCAACTCTTGTATGCGATCGTGGTTATATCTCCTTTTTTTCTTTCATCTATCCCTAAAATGTGGATTTTAGGGCTCGCGATCCTTTTGTCCTTTATAGTCGCTACTCTGGCTTTTGCATATGCCTTCACTTCTGTGTGGTGTTTTGCAGCTGCACTCATTTGTTTGGGAATTTATTTAGTTTTCCGATTATAGTTTTTAATTAAATTTATTCAGATGACAAAAAATGGTTATAGGCCCTGTTGCCCCTTTTCTTCAAAATTTGGCTTTTCCGAAAACTGCTGATGAACAAACTCTTCGCATTTTGAAATTTGGAGAAATCTTAGCTCAAAAGATCCCTCCTCGTCCATCCGGGATTCCTGGAGTGGTTGTATGGGTTAAAGATGTCCTGTTTTCTATCTACCGTCTGTTTTATTCGATTATTTACGAGACAGCCATTAGAGAAGCTCGCTTTAAAATCATTGAACTCTGCGGAAATAGAGAAAATGCTGCTCAAATTGTTAAGCTTGCCCTTCCTCATGCAAAAGTTCTTCCAGACTTTGCTCTTTATTTTTCTGCGTTCGCCCTGGACTTGATCGACGGCCTAGAAGAGTTTGATGAGATCCAACTTTTGTGGAAGAACAGGGGCTATGTTTTATCTGTTCAACCTGGTTTCCGAGAGGAGAAATCTAAGTTTTCGAGGCCGCTTCTTCAAGCTTTTGTTGATTTTTTTTACTTTGAGACAGCTTTACTCTACCCTGATGACCGTCACATCAATATTCTCAATTTATTAGAAGTAATAAAAAATGATTTAACTGCTGATAATGCGCTGCAGTGGTCATCTTTACTTGGAGATGCTCTTCCTCAGTTATTAGATGGAGATTTGGAAGAAGGCTATGACATCATGAACAGGCTAGACGAGTTAACGGATCATCTGCAAATAAAACTTGGAGTTTCTCGTTATCATCCTGTTGTTAATAACTTTCATGATCATTTGCATTTTCATGTCATCTTTCCAATTCTTCTAACATATGAAGAAAGAGACGCTGAAGATTTACGGTTAAAGATTTCAGACCTTATTCTGATGCGATTTGTTCTCTTTGATGATCCTCTCTCTAAAGATCTTTTACGCAGATTTTCAAAAAATGAGATTTATCAGAAAGATCTGAACCTCGAATATTTAAAATTGTTGGTAGAGGATTTTCTGGAGAAGGGAGGGAACGATCAAAATAGAGCCTTTACAGACTTCTTGGACTTTAAAGGTTTTGATAAATTGTCAGATACGCTCGAAATAATTTTTCAAATGAGGAGCTTATTTGAAGTTGAAAAAGCTGGAAACTATGGCAATGAATTTCCTTACAACCCCCACAATGGATTTATAAAAACATATGAACTGAAGGATTTTAATACAACAGCCTACTGCTTTGGAGCCGGTTCTAAAAAACACTTTGCGGTCTCTATTGCTTCTGTCATTAATAAAGATGGAGAAACATCAGTAAAATTTACTCCACAAATTGTTATTGATATTGAAGCTTGGGAGCAAAAATTTGGTCAGCAAGTAGTTAGTAGCGCTCTTTTTATCCGCTACTGCCACGAAAAAGCCTTTTCCCTACTCGATGCTCATGACGCTGACATCATTATTCCCTATCTCGCGCATAGAAAAAAGGAGTTGAATGAGGGTTATCAGAAGTTAGAGAGAGATGTTGATCACCCTGAAAGAGGACAAAATGCCATCAAAACTTTGGTCACAAGGCTGCAAGAGGTTGACTTTATCCTATCGCTAGATTTTGTCAGAGAGAATCAAAAGGACCTACTCAAGCGCCATACTGCTCCATTGAGAGAGCTTATCTCAAGAGTGTTGATTGGCAAAATGGATCTGGGACATCCCCATCGGCAACAGGTCCAGGAAAATCTTTTACCGCTAAAAAATCTGATTGAGTTGGCTCAACATTTGTTTGGAGTGTAACCATGGCCCTACGACCTGTTGCCCCTTTTATAATCAAAAAGTCCGCAAAGTATGAATCGAGTTTCGTGGATTAATAACCCATCATAAAGTGGATACAGTATCAAAAGTTGAATTATCGAGACCTACCCCTTAGCGGAGAAATTGATATGTCCTTTAGGGATGTCGAGGCTTGTGAGCTGGACTGTGAGTTGTTCGCCCACTTTTTGGTTACGGGAGCTTTTGACAAGCTTCCCCTCGACGGGGGGATCGAAGATCCGGACCCAGGTTCCGTTTTCGTTGATACCTGTGATAATGGCTTTGAAATAGGCCCCTACTTTCGGAGAGAGGAGGATAGCCGCGGCCACTTTTGACATGTGCCGTTCCACGTGAGCTGCAGCATCCTCTTGTCGGGTGCAGTGGGAGGCGAGCGCTTCAATCTCAGCGTTCGAGTAGGGATTTTTTTGATTTGTAACGAGTGCCTTATATTGCCGTTGAGAAATGAGATCGGGATAACGGCGATTGGGGGCAGTTGAGTGAGTGTACTCTTGTAGGGCGAGGCCAAAATGTCCGATCGGTTTATCCCCTGGCATCTCAACCACATATTCCCCTCGTCCCAGGAGTTTGATCACTGTAAGGGAGAGGTCGGGGAATGTCTCCGGGTCGATTCCTTTTCTCCTCACTAAAAAGTTTTCTAATGCTTTTGAGTCGGGCTCGTCTGGCAGGTAATCTCCGAGTGCAAAAGCGATTTCCACAATCCGGTCCCAATTTTTGGGGATGCGGACGACGCGTCGTAAGCTCGGGATTTTAGCGTCACGGAGATGGGTTGCCATGACATGATTGGCGGCAATCATGAAGTGCTCGATTAATTCATCGGCAAAGCCATGCTTAGACGGTTTTAGAAAGATCTCTTCTCCTTGTAATTTTGCCTCAACTTCGGGCGAGTCCAACGTTAAAGCTCCCAAGCTATGGCGTCTTTTTTTGAGAATCTGGGCTGTTTCGTGTTGGCAGCGAAGGGTCTCTTCAAGCCCTAGCAATTTTTCTACTTTTTCCGGAATCGGGTCATCGCCAGCAAGCCATGCACTCATCGCATTGTAAGTGAGCTTGGCATAGTTTCTGACCCACCCTTGTAAGATTGTGCCGTCAACAAGTTCACCATCAGGTTTCATCCCAACTTTGACAACAATTGCTTGCCGATCGACATTCTCATTCAAAGAGGTGAGATCGGTCGAGAGTTTTTCTGGAAGCATAGGAAAAACTTTAGCTGGGGTATAGACCGATGTCGTATTGACCTGCGCATTTAAATCGATAGGGGAGTCCTTGGGGACCAAGGCATCCACATCAGCGATGGCAATCCATAGAGTTGTCGTTCCATCCTTCTCTTTTTGCGCAAAAGTTAACTGATCCAAATCGCGAGAATCATCATTATCAATGGAACACCAAAGCAGCGAGCGGAGATCTTGTGTGGTCGAAGTTGGTGGGGCAGCTTTTTGAATTTTTTTGAGATCTTCAAGGGCAGCTGCAGAGAATTCAGGCTGTAAGCCCTTGTCCTGCATCTCTTTCTTTGCTAAATTCTCTAAATTATAGTTTTTTTTCATTTGCCAATCAGTTAAATTATTTCACCTATGAAATGTTACACTACTCTTAATAGCCAATATATTCCACTTGCTGAAGCTAAATGGGTTGAAAAACCAGGTTTAGTAGATCAATGCTTTGGTCTGTCTGACGAAACTGTTGAAAAAGCAAGAGGCCTTGCAAACGGTATAATGAGATTGCACAGCTATCAGATGGTTCCACCTAATGAGGGTGAAAGCTCCTCAAAGGCGCAAGCTTTACCTCCCTTTGGGTATTATAGGATTTTTCAATCCCAAGTTGAAACACACACTGTAGAAGATCAAAGAAATGGAGAAGATCTGGCCGATGCAGCGACTGCTGTTTTAGGTGATCGTCGTTTGGATGTAAAAGTAAAAGTGAAGAGCACATATCCTCTTTATTTATTGTTTGCTGATCGACTCCCTGACTTAGACGGTTTTAACGTTGTCGCACTTTTCCGAGAAGAAAAAATCTCTGCATTTTTGATCTCTCCTCCTGTTGGAAAGGATTTAGATCAAAAACCTAATCGTCGTATTCAAACCGCCTGAGATAAAGTTTAGATGTCCTATCACTGTCTGCGGTTAGATACCCCTCCAGGGCAAATTTCTGCCTCTATTCTTGATCACGGGATTCACCACTTCTGTCTGCCAGAACATTTTTTCTCTGCTGAAGAGAGAAGTCTGAACTCCGATGAAATCCATAAGGTGGAAGAGCTTGCTAGTCTATATTTTAAAACGATCAACGAAAGTCAAACCATTTGCGATTTTTCGGATCCCATGCTTATCCTTATTCTCAATAGAGGTGAAGAGCAATCGTTTTACACCCTCTTTTTTTCAAAGACTCTCGAATGTAAAGAGGGGACCATTTTTTGGTCCCCCTTGAGAGACCAAGAATCAGGGTTAGATTATTTTATTAATGTTCGAACTCTTCCGTCTCCTTCACTCTCAGCTCTTTTGACCTCCATTTTAAGCTGCTACCATAACTTCAGAGAAACTCCTGGCCGTTAAACGCCCTATTGCCCGTTAAGCGAAGATCGTTAAAAATCTTAATGAGTTTTTCTGGAGAATGGGATGAAAGGGCTTTTATCTAAGTGTGCTTTTGTAGTTGCGGTAGTGGTGATTGCTTCGTTGCAAGCTTTAAACCCCCCTTCCCCCCCTCAAAATTTTTGGGGAAATATCAAGCATGAGAAACATTTAAAGGTGACCAAGATCCTGTCGTGGCATAAGAGCCAAGACCCCAATGTTGTCGGTTATAAGCTCTACCGTAATGGTGTGATGATCGCGAACATTCCTCATGGGGCTGTTCCTAAATTTGCAGATCAGGGACGGAGACAAGAGTCAAAGGACACCTATACCATTTTTGCCTACGATCGTGCTGGGGTTAAAAGTAAAACCCTAACTGTTGTTATCCCTCTCGTATAAACTCCTGGCACTTGGATTGAAAAGTAAAGGGGAGGCGGCACCCAAAAAGAGCATAAACGCCTGAGATTGCCTTTCGAGAAAACTCTTTAGCAAGGTTCGATTAAAAAACCATTATTTGATTTAGTCTAAATTTTACAGATGGTAAGGATCTTCTAAACTTTAGCCATGGCCCTGAGGCATCCATAGGGAAGCATCTGGCAAGATTTGCCCTACTTTTTTTCACAGCATACGAAATTTTCGAGCGTTTTCAATTCAGGAGTAAAAAACCTGATGGAACTCCGAGCGATATTCCCGCTTACAAGATGAATCCTCCCTTCATCTCAGAGGTTTAATCTTGCGACTCAAAATGCCCTAATGCAAGCAAGCTTTAAGCAAACCCCGGATTTTCTCCGGGGTGGCAGACGTTCTATTTTTCGACAGAACCAGGGGATTGGACTTCTGAAATCGCAGCTTTTAAAACTTCTATTTTAGAGCCGTCGACCATCCTAAGGATGACAGTTTGCTCTTGAATTTTATCGATCGTGCCGACAATTCCCACCGCAGTGACTCTGTCGCCAGGTTTCATTGCGGAGCGTTGTTCGTCCATCGCTTTTCTCCTTTTTTGCTCGGGCCGCCAGAGGATGAAATAGAAAAAGACGATTGCCAGGGCAATCATGATCAGCGTTTGCGTAAAACCACCGTCACGGCCGGGAGCTTCTGTATCTAAAAGAAGAGGGATAAAGGCTAAAAGGTTCATGGTGTTCCTCGAGTTAATAAAGTGATGTTTTCCACGTGGGGAGAGCGGGGAAATTGATCGACCGGCTGAACCGCACGAATTTTCCACCCCTGTTCCACCAAGGGGAGAAGGTTTTGAACCTGAGTATTAGGATTGCATGAGATATAAGCAATCTTTTGAGGTTTAAGTTGTAAAATGGCCTCTAGAGCTTTTGGTGTCAGTCCAGCCCTTGGGGGATCAACGACAAGTGCATCAGGTTTAGGGAAGCCCCCCTTTTTCAAGATATCCTCAACATCTCCCTGGAGGATTTGGATATTATCAATCCCATTGAGCGCACAATTTTGTTTGGCGTCTAAACAGGCTTCTGGAGAGAGTTCAATCGATACAACTTTTTTGACATAAGGAGAGGCAAAAAGGCCGATAGTGCCTGTCCCTGCAAAAAGATCTAAAAGAACCTCATCTGGTTTAAGATCAAGAAAATCCAAAGTGGTTTCGTAAATTTTTTCAGCTTGCCGATGGTTAGGCTGAAAAAAAGCTTTTGGGCTAATCAGAAATTTTAATTCTTTTTCTTTTACAGTGAGATGTTCAGTAATGCTATCTTTTCCCCCAAGATGCATTTCGAAATATTCGGTGGGATGTCCTTTAATCGCTTGATGAAGAACAAGAAAGAGAGAAACATTTAAAGCTTCGCCCACTTTTTTAAAAGCTTCGATATTTTTAGCATTCCAAGCAAAACGACTATTGCCCGAGACGGTTAAAAAAAGCATCCGATCGCCAGTGTGATAAGCATGGCGAAGGGTCAAATTTCTCAAAGAACCCTCGCCTTTCCGTGAGTCAAAGGAACTTAAGTTTTGCTCTTTTTGAAATGTTCTAATGAGTTCCGCAGCCTCTTCAAACCAGGGAGGGCCAAGGGAGCAATGGACCGTGTTAAACACCCTCCCTTTGCCAAAATAACGGTGGAGTCCAAGTTCTCCATAAGGAGAAAAAGTAAACTCCATCTTATTGCGCCAAGCTGTGAAAGAGGGTGCAGGAAGAATCGGAAAAAATTCGAAAGCGTCAAAAGGAGCAAATAATTTTCTTATTCTCTCCTCTTTCCATCTCAACTCTTCTTGATAGTCTAAGTGCTGTGTGCGGCACCCGCCACATTCTGTAAAATGAGGACAGAAAGGAGAGACTCTAAAAGGCGAAGGCTTAACGATTTCCAAAGCTTCAGAAAATCGTTTTCCATCCTTTTTAAACGGAGAAGAAAGAGTGACCTCTTCCTGAAGCAAGGTGAAGGGAACTAAAAAAGGCTTCTCATTGCGAAGAGTTAAACCAAGCCCCTCATCTGTAAACGATTGAATGATAAATGTCTCAGACATAACCATTCGATTTTAAAGACTTTCAAGGATAAAAAATAGGATAAGAAAAAGAATAAAAAATAGGAGGGCGCCGGCGCCCTCCTAAAGGAGGGAAAAAAGATTTACCAGCCAGCGCGCTTTTGTGGGAGTTTTGCAGTTGCACGCTTCGCACGGCGTGGTCTTGAAATTTTCTTGCTAGCAGATGTTTTTACACGAGCTGCTTTCTTGTTTGAAGCTGTGCTTCTTTTTGCAGCCTTTTTAGCCTTAGGAGCTTTTGTAGCTTTGTGGGCTTTTGTAGCTTTGTGGGCTTTTGTAGCTTTGTGAGCTTTTTTAGCCATAGGAGCTTTAGCTTTGTGGGCTTTAGCTTTTGTAGCTTTGTGGGCTTTTGGGGCTTTTTCAGCTTTTGCTGAGCTTTTTTTAGCTTTTTTTGTAGCTTTGTGGGCTTTTTTAGCTTTGTCAAAGAGACCCTTTCTTTCAGAAACGATCGATTCTTTGCGGAATTTTTTTGCTGTCTTCTCGAGTCTTACGGTTCCCGTACGGACTCTTTGAGCGGCAG
>JAGVKY010000063.1 GCA_020050175.1 Parachlamydiales bacterium | reverse complement strand
TTGGAGAAAATTATCTGGATACACGAAGAGGTCTTTAGTGGAGACGGCTTTTTCGAGATGGAAAACAATGTTTGGAGAAAAAATCCAAAGTAGGCGCTGTGAAAATCAATCGGCAGAAATCCATATTAAACAATTGATAATAAGTGAACTGACGAAGGAGGGGATACCTCGAAGGGGAAAAATTTAAATTGAAAAATCTGGATTAAGGAGTGACTTTTAATTTAAGAGTTTTTCAACAAGACCTCGCATTAGAAATTATTTTTTTATAATTTCATTATTTGTTGCCGGACTATTTTACTTTTGTTTCCATTCCTTCTATTTTTATTAAGAAAATTGAGGAAGAGTTTTTTTATCTGAAGTCTTTAACGAGGAGTTGAATAGAACCTTTTTGGAAGAGACCGACTTCGGGAGAAAAAGCCACCTCTATTTTGTCCCTCCTTTCTTTGGCAAAAGGGAGAAGAGTTGCTTTATTCATGAGAATGCCTTCAAGAACTCTCTCATCCTGCTCTAAGAAAAGACGGAGATGCGAACGGCCAAGTAATTTAGGGGACCAGGCCTGCTTGGCCTTTGTATAAAAAAGTGGGGGTGGATTGCCATTCCCAAAAGGCTCTAAAAGACGATTCGATTCGATCATATCGAAAGTAATCTCTTTGAAGGAAACCTCCCCGTCGAGATGAAGCCGATTGAGAATATCTTCTGGTTTTAGGCTGTCTGTAGCAAGGGAGAGAAAGAGTTTTTTAAACTCATCGATATTGCTTTCAAGGATGGTCAAACCTGCCGCAAGGTCATGCCCCCCAAAATTTTCTAATAAATGACTGCATTTTTTTAGGATGGGAAGGAGAGGAAACTCAGGAATAGACCGGAGGGAACCTTTACCCATCCCCTGTTCAATAGCCAAAAGAACAGATGGGCGGTTGTAAAGCTTGGTCAGGCGTGTAGAAAGAATAGCGATCACCCCTGGATGCCAATTCCCCGAAGAGAGAGCGATGGCCCTTTCTTTCAAAAGCTCTGGTTCTTTAAGGAGGAACTCTTCGATTTCCTGAGAAACTGAACGCTCGATTCTTTGCCTCTCAGAGTTGTTAAGATTAAGCTCTTTAGCCATCCTTTCAGCCTCCTCAACATTTTTGAGGAGGAGAAGTTCAACACCCTTTTGAGGGTCGTCAATTCTTCCTAAACTATTCAGGCGAGGGGCGAGCTTAAAGACGATGTCTTGGGCAGTAACTTCCGTTACATCGAGTTCGCAAACAGCGGCTAGCTTCACTAACCCCACTCTTTTAGTTTTCTTTAAAGCCTTTAAGCCATACCGAACGAGGATTCTATTTTCTCCCTGCAACACCCCCATGTCGGCGATGGTTCCGAGAGCAACTAGATCGAGGTATTTTTTAAGATCGACTTTTTTCGCCCCTTCTCGAGTTGAAAGTTGAGTCGTCACTCCATGCGCAAGCTTAAAGGCAACACCAACTCCGGTCAGTTCTCGATTTGGATAAGTTGAACCGATTAATTTGGGATTTAAAGTAGCGAGGCAATGGTGAAACTTGTCAGTCGGTTCATGGTGATCTGTCACAATCACATCCATTTGCCTCTTAGTCACCTCTAAAATCTCTTCTTCATTGCTCACTCCGCAGTCAACGGTAATGATCAAGCGGCAGCCCAACTTAGTGGCCATCTGCATCGCATCTGAAATAAGGTGCTGGCGCTGGGTTCCTCTGGCGGTAATAAAGGGGGTAACCTTAGCCCCAATAAAATTGAGAAAATCTGTCAGAAGAGCAGTCCCCGTCATCCCATCGACGTCATTATCCCCAAGAATAAGAATCGGTTCTTTGTGATCTAAGGCGTGGATGACTCGATTGACCGCTTTTTCCATGTCAGGGAGGAGAAAAGGGTCAAAGAGATCGGGTAATTTGGCGTAAAGAAAACTGTGAATCTGATCAAGATCTTCAAATCCCCTTGCCACCAACAACTTGGCAGTAGCAGGATGTATATTGAATTCCTTAACGATTTTTTCTTGCAATAGAGTATCTATCTTAGGGTAGACCCATTGATACTCCTCAGGCTGTGAAAAAAAGCTCACCATGGCAAGACCGTAACATCAAGTAATCCCACCTCACGGAAAAAACCCGCAAGAGGTACGCGTAGACAGGCCAGGCGATAAGCCTTTTAAAAGGACGGAAAACTAAGCCCAATTCCTGGGCAACAATTCTTTCCGAAATTTATCCTTTAGAGATTCTCCATCTTAAATCTTAAGCCCTTTAGAGACTAAAAAGAGCAATAACCTAACACAATCTACTTTGGACCCATTGTATAGGTTAATAGCCCAAAGTCAAGTCCGATAATCCGCTTTTGGGGATTATTCCCCTAAAGCGGATGATTTACGGATGTGGATTATGCTAAAGATTTTAGACGACTAGTAGGGGTAGTCTCCACCTTCTCTTCTCCTTCTCTCATCGCAAGATGGTAGAGGATGTAAGGAGCAACAAAGAGAGAGGAAAGAGTTCCAAAGAAAACGCCTAGCGTCATCACTAATGAGAATCCAAAGAGAGCACTACCGCCAAAGAAGACGAGGGAAAGAAGAACCAAAAGGGTCGTTCCCGAAGTCAAAATTGTTCTGGAGAGAGTCTCGTTCAACGCATGTGTGATGATGTCATAGAAGGAGTGTTTTCTTAGGAGTTTAAGATCTTCTCTAACGCGGTCAAAAACAATGATCGTGTTATTTAGAGAATAACCGATGATCGTCATTAAAGCGCCGACTGCAACCAGATCAATCTCAATCGTGAAGCCAAAGGCATGGAATAGGGCGACCAGAGCCAAGGTGACAAGAAGGTCATGAACAAGACCGATCACACTAGCCACAGCATACTTCCACTCAAAGCGAAGGGTGATGTAAACCAAGATGGCAACAAGTGCTAAGAGAATCGCAAAAATTGCGTTCCTCTGCATCGCTTGCGAAAATTGGCCGCTCATTTCCGACCAGCTAGCATCAAGTGTTGCAACATTTGTAGTTTTCAGAGCTACCCCCCCTTTTTGAAGAGCCGCTATGACCCATTCCAAACGAGGATTTTCTGTCCTTGCCGCTGTAAACCCATGGAAAGGGCGTCCTGCTTCGTCCATCCCTTTTCCAAGTTGGATACGAAGTTGTGTTGGGCGAGAAAGTTCTCTCACATCCACTTCATTAGGAAGAGCGCCCGCTTCAACTAAGACCTCTTTGACAAGGAGTCTAGGAGTTGAATTAGGTGCCCCTTCAACATCGGCGATTAAAGAGTAACCGCCAGTGAAGTCCATGCCAAATAATGTCTGCCGTTGCTGAACAAAGACGACTGCACCAACTGCGATCAAAATTAATGAGATGGCCACACAAAGCTTAGACTTGGAAAGGAAAGGATAATTCGTTCCGCCAAACATATGGCTCATGTTTAATTTTTTTCCTCCACGTTCAACCCACCAAGTGAAGAAGACACGTGTCATGAAAAGGGCCGTAAACATCGAAGAGGCAACACCGATGATTAGGTTAATCGCAAACCCTTTGATAGGACCTGAGTCAAACTGAGTTAAAATCACCGCAGCAATCAATGTCGTCAAGTTGGAGTCAACAATCGCTGAATAGGCCTTATTATAGCCTGCTTGAATCGCAGAAGAAATTCTTCCCGAATTTCTAAACTCCTCCTTAATCCGTTCAAAAACTAAGACGTTTGCATCGACAGCCATTCCTATCGTCAAAACAATCCCGGCAATCCCTGGTAATGTCAAAGCTGCATCAATGTTTTGAAGAACACCCCATAAAATCAGAAGGTTGAAAAGAACAGCAATGCTTGCCACGACCCCGGCAAAGCGGTAGTAGGCGACCATTGTGACCACAACACCTGCCAACGCGATGATAGCGGCTCCAAAACCTGCCGCTCTCTCCTCCTTCCCGAGTTCAGGGCTGATATTTGTTTCGGAGAGAATCTTTGGAGTAAATGTTAGAGAGCCGGCCTTCAGGTCTGCGGCTAAACGATTAATTTCTCTTTGCGTAAAGCGCCCTGTGATAGAACCGCTGTCTTTCAAAGGAGCTTTAAGATGAGGTGCTGTCACGATCTCTTCGTTCAAAACAACCGCCATCCGCCAAGGTTTGCCGTCACTCCATTTTTCAAAAGGTGTGCCTACAAGGCTCTCTTCAGAGAAATGGGTGGTCCAAGCATGGAGTTCATCTCGAGGATTCCCCGCTCTTCCACCATCGTAACTACCTTTGACCCCAAAGGTCAGATAATTCCCCTCTCTTGAGTCGTAGCCAACGTTGACATTATCAAGGCTTGAACCTTCAAGAACGTAATTATGGAAGTAAATCATCAAAGGATGGGCATGACCCCATTCTGTCCGATCTTTCCCTCTAAATCTTCCTATTGTGGATAAAGTGTCATCAAAAGAGGAAGAGACAGGCATACCAGTTGCAGGAGCAAGTCTTAATCCCTCTTGGAAAAGAAGCTCAGCTATTGGACCGCGAGGAAGCGGGGTCTCTTCTTGGCTAAGATCTCCACCCATTTTTTTCCAAGCGATATCACGGATAGAACCGATATCTGTTTTTTGCGTGACAACAGCTTCATTCCAGACCTCTTGCAAGAAAGCGTCTACAGTTTCTCTAAGAGCTGGGTTTTCAGGACCAAATTTTTCGTTGGCAATATGAAATGTCATCGAAGAGGCTTGGATAAGTTCTTCAGCCGATAAGTGTTGTGATCCAGGGAATTCCACCAAAATATGGGAGTCTTCTATCCGGATTGTTTGCTCAGAGACACCGAGCTTATTAATCCGAGTGAAAAGCTCATCAACAGCTTGTCTTAAATCATCAGGATCGGTAACAGGCATCCCTGCATGGTCTACAAGACCCACACGAACAGCTTTACCGCCAGAAAGGTCAAGACCCCATTTAAGAACACGTTTATCATCGCCTCTCACATACTTTCTCATTGAAAGCTTGAGATTCTCAAAATAAGGACTCTTTGTCGGCTCAGGAACGGTCAAGCGCTGCAATGGGTCTAGATTAACCTGGGCTGTCTGATACTCTTCTTTCCATTTCAAAAGATCCTCTTGGATCCCATCTTCAATGGCATTTTCTCTCGAAATTCTCTCTCTTACTGTTGAGAATGGGAGCATGGCAAATCGCTTTGAACCCAGAATTTCAAAATTTTCACGCGTAGCGCCTAAAAGGTAGTTGGCAAACGTAGGATTTTCAAAAATAAAATCTTCTTCAAATCCATGGGGCATGCCAGGAATGTTGCCTGGGTAAAGGACATAACCACGAACCGCCATCAGCTTCTGCAATGATTCAAAATCTTTTTTCCAGATCTCTTGAGCCTCTTTTGATTGCAATTCGGCGCTATCAAGAAGCTTTTTCGCACCACGAGCGATGACATAAAGCGAAGATTTATTTAATCCCTTTGTCATCGGGTCATTTGCAAGAGGTTCTAAAATAACAAGAGCAAGTTCCCTATCTTTTTCTTTCAAACCTAAAATTTGTTGTCCGCGAACAATGGGATAATTGGCATGGATTAAATCAGGATGCTCAGGAACCCATTCTGTTTTGAGAGCAGTTTCGAGTTGATTAGAAAGTGCCTGACCGACTTTTTCCATATCTAAGGCGAGAAACGAGGTCGTCTCAGAAAGGGGGCTAAAGGCAATGGTGAAATCGTCTCCTTCATTCTCTTCAACCTTTTCGCCAGTGGTCCTATTGACTAAGGCAATTTCTTGAACAAGAAGAGTGCGAAGCCTCTCTTGAACCATGGCTCCCCGCTCTCCAGAACCTGGAGATGACAAGCTTTTCTTGATATCCTTTTGGAGATTGAGGGACATCAACCCTTTTTCCCAATCAATTTGCAAGTCGCTAAAGAAGGGGTTAACACTTCCTAGAGCAATTTGTTTTTTCCCCTTAGTCGAAATATCGATCGGCTGAAGACGTGTCGTAAAGAGATTCTGATTCCTCTTTAAAAGCTCAGAGGCTTTGGCGAGTTCTTGGCGATTTTCTACATTAATCGTTTCATCTTTCGAAAGCATCTCTAAACGAGCTGCTAAACTTTTTACCTTTTCTCCTCTTTCAGACGCTTCGCCAAAGGCGAGTCTCGAGAGGAATTTGTTAAGAAGTGGAGTCCCTTTTCCTAATGTCCTCTCTAAATCGACAAGATCGCGACTTAAGTTGAGGGCAAATGCATCAAGGTTTTCCTCTTTTTTATCCATCCATGCTTCAATTTCTTGAGCGATAGGAGGCATTCCACCAAGAGCTTCTATAACCGCAGAAGCGCGATCTTCAATCCAAGAAACAAAGGTAGGATTCAGATTCCCCTCTTTTGATTGGAGAGGGACATAATCGAACCATTTTTCACCCCCTAAATGAAGAGAAATCCTGCGGCGAACAACGACTTTATCAGCATTTGTCCCATCAACAAGTAGTAGCTGTGCAGGAACGAAACCAATGTAGCTACCAGCGCGAGGTAACAGGCGAGAAAATCTCTCAGCATCTCTCGAATTCGAAAAGGAAACTAAATAATTACCTGCATCATTCGGATCGATCTCTATGGATGAAGGGGAAACACCAATCAATCTTGAAAATGAGGCGAGCCAACTTTGTCCATCTTCTTCCAAGCCATCGACTCTTGTCTCGATCTGGTGAGCCACTGCTTGTGCCCGTTCTTCGCTAATTGGTTCACTAAGCGGTTTGGCGTAGTAAAACAGGGTAGGCAAAATATTATATAGCGTCAGCAGGACGACAGCGGCGATCACAGCCAGCTGCCATTTCTTAGTTTTTTCCATCTTCACTTCAAGTTGTTCAAGAGGCAACAATAACAAAGCTCACGCCATTCTGTCTAGAAAGCCAAAAGATCATTAAGAATGGCTAGGGTACTCACCTTATATTTTTTGATTATTTCAAGTTCTGTTTTTGATGAATGGACGCTCGCAGCGAGCGTCTATAGGGCGAGGGTCCCGGAGAGGGCTCCCCCTCACCCGCTATCAGAAAATGGAGCAAAATGAGGGCAAAAAAATGCCCCCTAGTTCGTGAGAACTAGGGGGCATTTGTCTTTTAGCTGAGAGCTATTAGCCGGCAGCTGTTTCGACTTTGCCTTGGATAGGAACTGCTTCCTTGTCCTGCGGCTTCTCTTGGGTAAGTGCGATGAACTGTTTATTCAACGAACGCGCTGCAACAATCCACGCCCCAATGATGAAAAAGAGGATGACAGCCACATAAGGAGTGATCGCTCCGATCGAACCAAACATCAGGAGAAGACCCTGCTGAACGAACGAACCGCCAGACTTTCCTAAACGAGCGCCGACAACGTCAATCGCAGCCTTCCCTTTAACTTTTGATTCAGGATCGAGAGGGATATAGGCCATCTCTTTCGTTGGATCAAACAGGGAATACTTGGTCGACTTGCTCATAATGTTCTGCGCCATCCCGAAAACAACCGCCAAGAAGAGAGGTGTTGTTCCAATCGCACTGATCATGCCAGAAAGATTGTCTCTAAAGAGAACGAAGGAGAAGAATCCTGCGCCTGTAATTAGGAGAACAACTGGCGTTACAAGAGCTGCAAAGCCCCAGCCTAAGCGGCGGATGACAAAGCTGCCGAGTAGCATCATCACAATTGTCACGTAACCTGTGATCTGTGAGAAGCGACCCATGAACGCGCTATAATCGTTAGCATCAGGATACTGCAACTTCAGCTGACTCTTCCAAGTAACTTCGACTAAGTTGATCGAAATACCGTAACCAATCACGAGGATAGCAAGGCAAAGGATGTACTTTGATTTTGCTAAGAAAGCTATGCTTTCGCCAATAGAGAGCTTTGGCTTTTCTTTCTTTGATTTCTTCAACTGCTCAGGATCGTAGAAGCGTGGGTCAGTAATGACATATTTATTGATGTACCAGTAGAGACCGACAACTGCGAGACCTGCAAGAACAACCAATCCCATGAGGTAATTGAGTGAAACGCCCCAAGCATCTACACCTGCTGGGAGGTGCTTACGGATATCTGAGAAGTAGACGATGCAAGGGCCTGAAATAACAAGAGCTACGTTCGCTCCAATCCCAAGAAGGCTATAGAATCTTTTAGCTTCTGAAACCTTAGTGATGTCATTAGCAAATCCCCAGAAAAGGAGGGAAAGGGCAACGCTACCCCAAAGTTCAGACATGATGTAAAAAACAGAGTAGGACCAGTTACGGTAACAGGCAACCAGACCGCCTAACCCTTGAGGCAAGATAGACTGCAAATAGTCAGCACTTGTTGTTGGGTGAAGTAAATCTTTATTCGGGTAAATTACCAAAGCGAAAAGGCCGAAAAAGATGATGAATGGAACGATGGTAGTGTAAAAGAGACGAGGCTTACTTAAAATATTGCTCAACTTGGAGTAAATGAGCATAAAAAGAACAGCCGAAGGGACAACCCCCCACACTTTCAAGAACGGAATAGCTTCAGCTCCGGAACCAGCAGCAGTTACAATAAGAGTATCCTTAGTATCTCTTAAAATTGTGTAGTTGAAGGAGATGAAAAAGAATAGAAAGTACATGGGCAAAAGCTTCTTCAGCTCAAAGCCATGCACAGGCCAAAAGATGGAGCGCAGCTTCCCAAACTCCGACTTTGTCTGTTCTGACATAGGTTAGGTATCCTCTAAGGTGAGCCTCATTATTGGTAAGCATAATAACTCTACCGTTACGAGACTGTCGTTTTAAATAAAAAATTCAAGTTTTCCCTTTTATTGTACATGAATTTTGGAAAAATTTCAAGCGGAAGAAATTAGATTACACCCATGCAGCACCAAATTTTTAGTTGCGTTAAAATTTGATAAATTTATAATCAAGCAGTTTTAAAGAAGTTTACTTCGTCCATAACTTAAGGATGAAGTCAGACTGTATTTGGGATTTTTCCATTCATTGGATGATCCGTTTGCAATATTTACTACTAAACTCTGGTGTTAAAACATGAATTCACAGAAAGCAACCGAGCAAGATATCGATCAGATGATCGATCAAGCGATCAAGCGGGTGGGAGCGAAAAAGGAGAATGAACTCTGTCGCTATTTGCCTGGACCAAATGGTGGATATATTCACCACTTTACACTGAAAAAAATGAAGACTGAAGCTCCAGATAAGCTTGTCTCCCTTGTAAAGGAATTTATCCTTGCTCACCCAGATCCAAAAAAACTACCTCACAAGCCACGCGCACCACGTGGTTCTAGAAAACGTCTTGAACTTTTGAACTTCTCTCGCCAAGACATGGATCGCCTCCTTCAAGTTGTCTTGAAAGAAGGAGACACAGAACTTTTGAAGAAACTGACTCCAAAACCTACTCTTAAAAGTTTGAAAAGACAG
>JAGVKY010000054.1 GCA_020050175.1 Parachlamydiales bacterium | reverse complement strand
TCCTACCGGACAACTGGATCAAAGCTAGATCTCCTTAAAAGCCGCCTAACTCTACCTCTGGAAGTCAACCTGGGGCTAAACTGACGCTTACGCAGCAGCGGCTGGTATA
Organism: Parachlamydiales bacterium; assembly: GCA_020050175.1. Classification (GTDB taxonomy): domain Bacteria; phylum Chlamydiota; class Chlamydiia; order Chlamydiales; family JAJFMK01; genus JAGVKY01. Next base: position 7,922 of record JAGVKY010000054.1, on the reverse strand, counting down.
GGCCCTGGGCGAGGTGAAATCGTCAAAAAAGCGGAAGATTTCTATGCTGTTCTAAAGAAAAAAAATCAAACAACAGAAAATCTTATGCTACAAGTTTTTGTCAATGCATGTGAGTTTGAAAAAGCTATGTATCATTTTTACATAGGAAAATGCGATGAACAAACCTTTATGACCAATGTCCTTTATGAATACCAACTTGCTTTATTTAGCATATATTGGGACGCCTGCAAAAATCCAAGTTTACAATTACCAGAAGTTTTACAAGAATAATTTCGTAGCAAAAATGACACAAAATATTTAAACATGGTAAGAAATTCAGATCTGGTTAGAGCTTAGAAAAAGGTTTTTTTAGAGTTAAATTATTCTAACCAGTCATGGTCTCTTTGCCATTCAACAGAGGCTTCTAATTTTTCCCATGTTCTTTTGACTCCTTGCCAAAAAGGATCTATGGGGGTACCTCCCTCAATAAAAATGATCAGTTCTTCATTTTGAGCAAGGGCTGCCCTTGTCCAGTTAAAGGATCCGGTAAACAGACGAGTACGGTCAATCCACACCATTTTGTGATGAAGAATTGGTTTCCCTTGCGAAAGGCCAACAGGAATCCCCGCTTGTAAGAGTCTAATGAATATTTTGTAAGAGGGGCCGATCCCTTGTCCTCGATCGAGTAAAACTATCACTTTTACACCTCGCTGTTTGGCATCGATGACTTTTTCTAGAAGATGCTTTTCGGTAAATGTGAAGAGGGCAATCTCTAAACTTTCTTTAGCCTCATCCAGGGCGTCGGATATGGCATCTCTTAAAACACTGTTTTTAGGGGAGGTCCATGAGAAAATGGTATAGGGTGGAATATTCGTTTTCCATCTATCTCCAATCGGTTTTACATAACTTGGTTTCTTCTTTTCTGCCTCTTGAATCAATTGTTTAGCAAAGGTGGAAGAGTAGATTCCGATGATATGGTTATGTTGGTGGCGGAGAGAATCTGCTGTCAAATTCGCAGAACCTACAAAGGACAGTGTCTCATCTGCGATGATCCATTTTTGATGCATCAGTCCTTTGATGGGACGAACGATCAGATGGGTCTTGTCGCCTAGGCTCTCTCTTTTTCTTTTGAACCCCTTTTTATCCACTGCTACAAAGACATCGACACCTCTTTCTGACGCATGTCGTATGGCATCGATCACCTTCGGATCGGTCAGAGTAAACGTTGCAATATAGAGCGACTTTTTGGCCCCATCAATCACTTGCAGCACAAGATTTTGCAGAGGATCTTTCTTCTCGTAGCTATAGAAAACAAGAGGTTGTTCTGCATTCGGCAATGCAACAGGGGCCGAAGGAAGAAAGTAGAAAACATGGAAGAGAAAGAACCCGACAAAAACGAGGTTCCTCGGTGCATTTTTCATCATAAACAAAATTCAGTGTTACACGATTCAAAATTTAATAAAGGATGTAGGGCAACGGGGTCATTTTTTCGCGAAGGGCCTTTTCTAATCCTGTAAATCGCTCCTCGGTTTCGTTATTTCTAACAGCAATTTGGAGGGCCTGCTTCATTCCGATAAGGACAACAAGCTTTCTCCCTCTCGTCACAGCCGTGTAGAGGAGATTCCGGTAAAGAAGTTTGAAGTGCGTTGTGTGGACAGGAAGGATGATGCATGGGGCTTCACTTCCCTGGTACTTGTGCACTGAGACGGCGTAAGCCAAGTGCAGCTCATCCAGGTCAGCAAAAGGGTAGTGGATCTCTTTTCCGTCAAAGGTCACTAAAAGCTCCTCTGCGTCTGTATCAATCGAAAGAACTCTTCCGATGTCGCCGTTGAAGATCTCTTTTTCGTAATCGTTTTTGATCTGCATCACCTTGTCGCCTGGAGCATAGGCTCGGCCGGCACGGTGAAGGCGCTCTTTTTGAGGGTTGAGCTTCTCCTGTAAGCGAAGATTCAGATTGTCGATGCCAACAATCCCTTTTCGCATCGGGGCAAGAACCTGAATTTCATTGAAGGGATCAAATCCATAACGCTTGGGAAGACGATTGGTCAGGAGCTCTAAAAGAGCATCAAGGAGATGTTCGGGATTGTTTTTTTCGATGAAAAGGAGATCGGAATCTGAGGCAAGAGTGAGATCGGGTAATCGTCCCTGATGGATGTCGTGAGCTCCTGTGATAATTCTCGATCCTTGTGCCTGGCGAAAGATTTGCTTGAGGTGAACTGTAGGAATTTTTTCTGAGGCGATCAGATCTTTTAGCACCGTTCCTGGTCCCACACTTGGGAGCTGATAAACATCTCCAATAAAGATCAGGCGAGCGGCTTTTGGAATAGCTCTAAGAAGATGTTGCATCAGTAGAGTATCAATCATACTCGCCTCATCGACGATGATGAGGTCAGCCTCCAGAGGGTTTTCTCGGTTCCTTTTAAATGTGCCGTGCAAAAAATCGAATTCTAGTTTCGAGTGGATGGTATTGGCAGGGCGCCCTGTGATTTCATGCATCCTTTTAGCTGCTCGTCCCGTAGGAGCAAGAAGAATGATTTTTTTAGTCAGCTTTTCGTGAAGGGCAAGAATCGCTTTGGTGATTGTACTTTTTCCTGTCCCGGGGCCTCCCGTTAAGATCATCACTTTTTCTTGCAGAGCTTTTGCCACCCCTTGTTGCTGTTCGGAGGCCAAAGCGAGCCCAAGTTCCTTTTCAACCCAAGGGACTGCCTTTAGCGGATCAACAGCTCGAAGAGCAGAAGGGGTTTTGATGAGATCGCGAAGAAGATTAGCAATATTTCTCTCGGCAACCCAGAAGTTTGCTGCTGTGACAAAAGGGACCATCTTCCCTTCGTAGGGACGCTCTTCGAGGTAGAGTTTTTCAGTGTCAACCAATAGGGAGATCTCTTTTTGGACAAGAGAAGCCTCAACCTCTAAAGTTTTTGAAGTCGATTCTAAAAAAAGGGGGAGGGGGTAGGTGACATGCCCTTTTCCCGAAAGCTCTGATAAGAGATAGGTGATGCCGCTTGCAATCCTTGCTGGACTCTCCTTTTCGATACCGAGATGGCGTGCGATTTCGTCAGCCATTTTAAATCCTATCCCATGGACTTCATGGGCCAATCGGTAGGGATTTTCTTTTAAGAGGGTAACGCTCTCTCGTCCGAAATGGCGGTAAATACGCTGTGCGAAGGCCGGACTTACTCCATTCCCTTGGAGAAAGACCATGACATCCGAAACTTCTCTTTGTTCGACCCAAGAGGATTTAATCATTTCAAGTCTCTTGGCCCCGAGCCCTTTCACTTTTAAAAGACGATCAGGCTCTTTTTCAATGATGGAGAGGGTCGTTTTTCCAAAATGGGCAACGATTTTTTTGGCATAGGAGGGGCCAATCCCTTTGATTAGGCCGGAACCGAGATACCTCTCAATTCCTTTTTCCGTCTGAGGGATTTCTGGCTGAGAATCAGAGACTTGGAACTGTTTTCCATGGAGAAGGTGTTGTTGAAAAGTTCCCCGGCATCTCAAAGTTTCTCCTCCTTTTAAGACGGGGAAATGGCCGATGACAGGAACAAGCTCTTTAAAACCATCCACTTCAAGATGAGCGACAGTGAACCCATTCTCCGGATTCTGGAAGGTGATCCTTTCGACAATGCCGATAATCTCTTCGGTGCTCATAGGCAAGGATCGTCTCAAATTTAAGGATTCTTTATCAAACACCAATCTTTCTGAAGTGCAATAAAACTATGGCATCAAAGGTTCATCATATTTCAAATCCTGAGTTAAGAGCTGTATTTCAGTCTTACCAAGTGGGGATTTGGGATTTCAACTCGGAAGAAGAAAGAATTATCAGACTTGTTGCTAAAGCTCTGGATAAAAGTGAGGCTCTAGACCTCAAAGAAGATGATTGGGAGGTCTTTAGGTCGCTTAGGGTTAAAACAACAGGTTCTTCTTATTTGACCCAAACGTTTGAAGAGACGATCGGCATCCCTGCAAGGGTTGTAAAACCAACGGTTGGCGAAGTCCTTTATCAACCCTCAACTTTGCTTTTTCTTCTCTCTCCTTGGCATGGTGCTTCTCGTGAGGAAATTTCAAAAGATATTCAGTCTCTTCGTGCAGATGAAAAAAAACTTCTTTTAGAAGCTTTAGCTTTTTTTAGCGTAACCGACAGGGCCATGGTTCTTGATCGGAAGAAGGGGATCGTTCTCTATTCCATGACAAAACGTTTGCAAGATATTTCTAAGGGGAGAAAATCCAAAAGCGAAGCACCAGAGGAAGCTCTCATTGTTTCGCAAAATTTTTTCCAGGATTTGTATGCAGAGCTAAGGGGCATTCCAATCTCAAAAGATCAAATTAAGGCAAACGCAACTATCGATATTTATTTAAAAAATGCCTCAGAAACACTTCCCCGAGTAAAAAATATCATAGATCTCTCCACAAACTGGGATGAAGAGGGGAAATGGATTGGGGATGAGGAAGATCTAAAAGTGATCGATCAAATCCTGGGAACAGAAAATCTCACTCGCCAAGAGATCCAAAAACTCTACGAACAACAAGTGACCATGGAATCGGCTCAACATGGTTTAACTTTTCCTGGTCCTGCAAAACTCCCTGGGTCTCTTCGAAAAGAGCTTTTAACTAAGGGCGAAGAGCGAGTTCATCAAGAAATTCTTCATGGCTTGGGAAAATTGATGGAGGCTTGGGATCGGTTAAAAACAAGGGGTCAACCTGATCTGATAGCCGAAGATGTTTTTTACAACCAATTGCAAGTTGAAAAAGTCAAAGTCATAGCTTTAACCAATTATTACAAGCCGCATGTGAGAGATCCCCATTTTTCTCTTCTTTATGCCAAAGCTTTGATCGATCTCGATCGAGTTCTAAGATTAGAGGAGGAATTTCTAAGTTTTCCTGAAGGCCTTCGAAAGAAGAGAGGCGAATTAGCATTCGTTCTAGGTCATTTTCTAGAAAGAGCCAGGATTTTAGGTGTCGAAAAAGCTGCCATCTTGCAATCCCAATTTCTGCGTGAAACCAAAAATTGGAATGACCAAGAGAGAAACGAGGTTTATTACAAGAAGGCTTTAGAGCATTTGAATCTTGAGGATGTCGAGGCTCAAATTGAAGCGGCAGCAGTCCATACCCTTGCTTGGAGACATCGGGTCGAGGGAGCAACAGAAGAAAAAGCCCTTCAACTTTTAAGACCTTTAGGTCGGAGGGGAGGAGAAGTCCTTTCTCAACTGTTTCAGGCTGGTTCTGCAGAAGCGGGAGAAGAAATTTTAAAACTCTTGGAGCAAAAACTAACTCGAGAGTATGCCCAAAAATATTATCTTCAACGTCTACTTTCGGCTATTGCCGCCTTCTTTTCTTTTGGTTATGTCAATTTGGAAAAGCTGAAAGAGGGAAGTTTCTTTGATCCCCAACCCCATCAGCTCTCTAAAAGAGAGGTAGATTTTCTTATCACGGCAACGGTTGCGGGAATCCCTTCTGCACAAGAGGTCTTAGACCGAGCACTTGAAAAAAGGTTAGGCCCTAAATATCGGCTTATCCAAGCAGATAAATTTCTTCAATCGTTAGAACTCCCTTATGCTGAGCCCTATCTTCCCGTGAATAGACGTGATGCCTACCGTTATTTTGAGGATGCTGGCAACTATCATTTACAGAGACAAAAGCTAGGGATCGAGCCTCCTCAAGGTTTTATCAATCTCTTAGGCAATTATTTGGAAAAACTAGATCCCGAATCTCATCCCTACGATATTCTTTTTTTCCTCCACTTAAAGCTTTTGCGAAGCCGTCCCCCCTCTTCCTATAGCGAAGATTTGGAAGAAGTCAGTCAGATGGATGATGAAAAAAGTCCTGAAGATGAGATGCAACTGACTGTTCTACCTTCTACTCGAAAAGAGGAAGATAAAGATAAGGTCCATCTTATTTTGGACTTAGGAGGACATCAACTGGGTGTCGTTGCCCTCCCGCAACACCTCGGCCCCATCCGACAAATGATGAGTTTCGCGAATCCTTCACCCAATGCCCGGTTCAGCTCACAACCACAAGATTTTTTAAATCTTCTTTCTGTCATTCACCGAACCTTTCCAAGTCTTAACCAGCTACTGCGACGAGAGCCAATGGGTTTTACAGTTTCTCGAAATTTTCTATCTGTCTCTGGAGCAAGCAAGAAGGAGCTGTCGGTCTCTAAAAGAGTTCATGAAGCGATGAACAATGCAACGAGAGGCGAACAAGTCCAGGAGTTCTTAAGGCAGTGTTACGAAGAATTGCCTAATGGGACAGGTGTTGTTTTAACCACTTTAGGGGCCATGGTCGCTATTACTGCTTACATATTGTCTAGAGGGGCAGCAGCTGGCGATGGAGGTGCCCAAGAACTGATTAAAGCCCTGACTCTACCGCAAATGGAAACAGCTGTAGTTGCAGCGCAAAATGGGGGAGGCGTTGCCTTAGCCAGATTAGTGTTAAAATATGGCCCTCAGGTTGTCATGATGGGCTTAAGTGTCATGTCTAAAAAGAACTTAATTCTTCCAAGGCTATGATAATGCGCATCACACGAAGAGAGATTAGCTTATTGCAAGAGGCTCTTGAAACGAGTCGACCTAAGCTTACACCTCGGGAGCTCCGTGTTGTCAATTTGATGAAAACCGCAACAGGTGATCTGGAAATCAGTGACAAGATAGGAGATGATTTCCGCTCTTTAAAAATAAAAGTGCTTGGCCGCACGGCAGTTGTAGAGACTTTCGAAGAAAGAATAGGGATCATTCCCCAGCAAAAAAATCGGGATGTTTCTTACGAAGTCTCAACCCTTGACTACCTGTTGGCTCCTTGGAGAGCAGCAAGCTCAGAAAAAATCCAAAGGGATTTTAAGGTTTTAACCAAAGTCGAACAAAAACTTGTAGTAAGGGCGTTAGAGCACTTCACAATCACCGACAAACCTTTTCTCCTTTCAAAAAAGGAAGCCATCGTCCTCTATCCCTTAACACTTCGCCTCCAAAAAATGGCCAAAGAAGAGAAAGGCAAGGTGGCACCAAGAGAAAATTTAGACCTTTTCAAAGAACTTTATCCTCTAATGCGAGGTGTTAATCTTTCTCTGGAGCAAAGAAAAAGTTTCGAAACCACAGATGCTATAGTTGCTAATGACCACGAACCCCTGCAACTTTTGGGAAAAATTTTATCCCAGGAAATTCAAACTCCTGAAGATCAGCTAGTCTTACAAAAGATGATGGGAACTTCGGAATTGCCCACTAAAGAGAAAGTTGCTGAGTGGTACGACAACCAAGTGATTCTCGAGAAACAGCAAACCACCCATATTCGATTTCCTGGTGATGAAAGTGTGCCTATCCATAAAAGAAGGGTGCTTTTCTCCAAAGGAGAAAGTCTCAGGAAGGAGTGTGAAGCTGATTTTCGACGTCTCACCTACTCTTTGGAAACTCTTATGTTGAGAAAAAGTCCAACCCCTGAGCGCATCCATGCTTTTCACCAACAATTGAGAATTACAAAAGCTAAGATGGAGGCTTATAAAAATCTCTATAAGCCACACGTTAGAGATCCCCTATTTTCTTATCTTTATGGAAAGGCATTGCTGGATTACGACAAGCTTCTTGCTCTTTGTGAAAAAGTCTTTTGGGATGTCAGATCAGAAAGGAACGAAACGGCTGCCCATGCATTTCGGTTTCTTGAAAGAGCTTCGCTCATGGGAATTCAAGATGCTCGAATTCTTTTGTCATCCATGACTGGATCAAGCCGCTATTTGGAAGAGTCGATTGAGTCTGAGGATCCAGATGCATTGAGAGTCGGGGCCCAAATTGCTATAAACAAAGGGGATGTTAAAAGAGCTCTTGAATTACTCCAACCTTTGGAAAGAAATGGGGGCAACGAACTTTATCAACTTTTTTTTAAGGGGTCGTCTGAGGCTGAAAAACGTTTGATGGATCTGATTAAGGAAAGATTATCCCTAGGCTTCGTTGAGAAAAATC
>JAGVKY010000149.1 GCA_020050175.1 Parachlamydiales bacterium | reverse complement strand
GATTTTTCTCGTCTCGATCCCTATCGCCGGCATCACATCGGCCCTTGGGGTGATTGTGACTTTCTTAAGCGTAGGTCCCGTTTTTTCAACGGAGGTTTTCAAACCTGACATAAAAAAGTTTAACCCGGTCGAAAACCTGAAACAAAAATTTAAGATGAGAACTTTTGTTGAGCTTCTCAAATCTCTTCTTAAAATCAGTATTGCTACCTATATCATTTACGATGTGGTTTATAGCAGCCTTCCCATCCTTATCAACACAGTCAAAATGCCCATCACAAGCTCGCTGGCCATCTTTAATCACTTTCTTATTGAGGTGATTGTTAAACTTTGGCTTGTTTTTATGGTCATTGCTGTTCTTGACTTTATTTATCAAAAGCACGACTTCAATAAGCAAATGAAGATGGAAAAATTTGAGGTCAAGCAAGAGTACAAAAATACCGAAGGCGATCCCCAGATCAAAAGTAAACGAAAACAGATCGCCCAAGAGATTGCTTATCAAGAGGGTCCTTCTGCTGCTCTAAGAAAAGCCAAAGCTGTTGTCACTAACCCAACGCACTTAGCAGTTGTTTTAGGCTATGATGCTGAAGTTGATGCAGCACCTTACATTCTTTTCATGGGAAAGGACACGATGGCAGACCAACTGATAAAACTTGCTCACGATTACAATGTTCCTGTCATGAGGAATATTACCCTTGCCCATGAACTTTGGGAGAAGGGAGAATTGTACCAATACGTCCCGGAGGACACCTATGAGGCGATTGCCGAGGTCATCCAATGGGTCAATAACTTACAACAAGAATCATCCTTTACCGCGACCTAAAGCCAATGTCTTTCTTACGCAGACTCCTAGATGGAATTACTTCTCGATTAGGAGGAGAGGCCGCCTACGAACGAATCGGGCGCGGTTCAGATATCGCCCTCATTCTGATCATCATGGCCATTCTCGCCATGATCATCATCCCCCTGAATCCCCATGTGATTGACTTTCTGATCGCCATCAACCTGACAATCTCGATGGCTCTCCTCATGGTGTCAGTTTACATCTCAAACGCCTTGCAGCTATCAATTTTTCCTTCGCTGCTTCTAATTACAACACTCTACCGCTTAGGCCTTAACATTGCTTGTACTCGGCAAATTCTACTCCATGCCGACGCAGGTAACATCATCTGGTCCTTTGGTAACTTCGTTGTTGGAGGGAACTTCGTTGTCGGGGGTGTGATTTTCTTGATCATCACCTTAGTGCAGTTCATCGTTATCACGAAAGGGGCCGAAAGGGTTGCAGAGGTTGCTGCCCGTTTTACCTTGGATGCGATGCCTGGGAAACAGATGAGCATTGATGCCGACATGCGTGCCGGCATTCTTGATGCTAACCAGGCCCGAGAAAGACGTCTTCTCATCCAAAAAGAGAGCCAACTCTACGGTGCGATGGATGGTGCGATGAAGTTCGTTAAGGGGGACGCGATTGCAGGTATCGTCATCACCATTATCAATATTGTAGGGGGGCTGATCATCGGAGTCTCTATGAATGGAATGTCGGCCATACAAGCGGCCCAGGTTTACTCCCTCCTATCCATAGGTGACGGTCTAGTTTCCCAAATTCCAGCTCTCTTGATTTCGATTACAGCTGGTATCGTGACCACCCGGGTCTCCTCCGAAAAAGGGGACAGCAACCTTGGCCGCGAAATTTCTGGCCAGTTTTTGAATCAGCCGAAAGCTCTGATGGTATCCGCTGGGATTTTAATGGCAATGGCTGCGATTCCAGGCTTTCCAGCAGCCCCCTTCATGATTCTGTCATCTGCGGTTGGACTCATTGGTTATGCGATGTGGTCGCAACAGCAGAAAAAAGCTTTTGGAGGACAAGGAGGCGGAGCAGGCGGTGGGATTGATACCTCGACAGTTGAAACAGCTATTAAAGGACACAAAGTCGTCTCTGGCGGCGGCGTTGATAACTATGCTCTGACACTACCCGTTATTCTTGAAACAGGCTCATGGCTTTCCAAAGAGATTCAGGCTGCCCAAAAGGGAGGAGCAAGCTTTATCGATCAGATGATCCCCAAGATGCGGCAAGCTCTCTATGCCGATTTAGGCGTCCGTTTTCCTGGCGTTCATGTGAGGACCGACTCCCCTTCCTTAGAAGAAGATGAGTATTCCATCGCTTTAAATGAGGTCCCGATTATTCGAGGGAAAGTTTTAAAAGGATCTGTTCTGACGAACGAATCAGAAGAAAACCTCAAAAGATACAACCTTTCCTTCACAACTTATAAAAACGCCTTAGGCTTACCTTCTCTTTGGGTAGAAGAAAAAAATGTCGATTTGATGAAAAAAGCTGGTATCCGCTTTTGGAATCCTCTCGAGGTGATGATTCTCCACGTGTCCTATTTTTTCCGCCATTACGCCAACGAATTCGTAGGGATCCAAGAGGTCAAATCGATGATGGAATTCATGGAGAAATCGTATCCTGACCTCATCAAAGAGGTCACCCGTCTCATCCCTCTACAAAAGATGACCGATATTTTCCGACGGTTGATCCAAGAACAGGTCTCCGTAAAAGATTTAAGAACCATTTTGGAATCCCTTTCAGAGTGGGCTCAAACAGAAAAAGACACTGTTCTTTTGACCGAATATGTTCGTTCTTCCTTAAAGAGGTACATCAGTTACAAGTATTCTCAAGGGCAATCGGTCCTCTCTGTCTATATCCTTGACCCCGAGATTGAAGATATGGTGCGAGGAGCAATTAAACAAACATCGGCCGGTTCTTATTTAGCTCTTGATCCTGACTCGGTCCAGTTGATTCTACAATCTGTCCGTACCACTGTGACGCCTCCTCCGCCTGGAGGGCAGCCCCCCGTTATCTTGACAGCGATTGATGTTAGACGTTTTGTGAGAAAATTGATTGAGATGGAATTTTCAGAAATTTCTGTTGTCTCCTACCAAGAGATTATCCCTGAGATCAAAATCCAACCCCTGGGAAGGATCCAAATCTCTTAACCAAGAGCCGCCATGAGCACCGGTAATATTCCAAATATCCCTTCTGCCATGCAGAAGATGATGGATGCCGTTGAAGGCGGGCAGGAAGATGCTGCCTTAAAGGAACTTATACAAGAAAATGCCTCCTCTCCTCTTAAAGAAGATTGGAGAGATAACATCAATACCCAGATTAAAAGACCTCAAACAAAGAAAGATCTTAAAGCCCGTTCTGACAAAATTAATAAATCGATCCTTTCGAAAGAAAAGAGTGGCATCTCTATCGAAATGGTCAAAAAATCTTCCGAGAAGTTTGAGAGAAACAACCCAGAACTTAAAGCCAAAACACTCGTCGCTCTCCGCGATCTCATCAAACCTGGGGATAGCAAGGAAGTCATTCTCAGAAAAGTTAGGGGCTTTTACCAAGATGTCTCTTTAGCTGACGAAGCGTTTGAATTTCTCCTAGAAACAAGCGAAGGGGATTTGGCAAAAACGATCCTTGAAGCCAAAGAGGATTTAAATCGAGATTTTGGAAGAGAGATCAGAGCTGGACGCAATATTGGCAACCTCGCGAGACAAGCTTCGCAAGAAGGACTTGGAACGCCCACTTCGATGCGAGATCTTTATCGCGATATCACAGGAAATCCTCGGGACTCGACGACCCTTTTCCAAGAGCTTTCCAATCGTTACGCTTTCAAGGACTTGAAAAAAGTCATCGATTACCTGCTCCATTCTGCTGGGGCTGATTTAAAGTCTAAAGGTCCCTCGATTCCTCGCGGCCTCCTCCATAATCTCCTACAAGAGACACGGGCACTACAGGCGATTTTAGGAGTTTACAATTTTTTCCGTGGAAGAATGCCTCTAGTGCAAGGTCTTTTTGATAAAGAGGGAATTTCCATACCTAAGGAGCTTACTTTTGAAGCGCTAGCCAAGCAATTTATGCTCTTGGTGCAAGACCGCTATCCAAGTGGCGACAAGGTGCTTCAAAGTGCCAAACGTTTAGGCATTGATGACTGGATCCAGGCTAAGATCATCGCCTTTTCTCAACTCCGCGATGCGATCCGCGAAGTTGCTCTCCACCAAGTTTACCGCTCGGTCCAGCACCGCGAAGAGGTTTTGAGCGCTCTCATCGCTGCCTTGGAAGCTCTGGAAGAGGAACTCGAATCTCTTTTGGAAGAAGAAGAGGAAGAGGAAGAAT
>JAGVKY010000080.1 GCA_020050175.1 Parachlamydiales bacterium | reverse complement strand
TACATAGAGGGGGAAATCTTCTGGCGGTTTCAGTCGATAAATGACTTGTAAGACCCTTGTATCAACTCTTTCATCACTCAAACCCGTCAACGACTTTTTAGGGAGGACGTAAGGTTCAATACGAACAAATTCGAGAGGAATTTTGAGATCTGGACGATTTTTTGGATAGGCGACAGCAGCGGTATTGGCAATGACGCGGCAAGCATTCTGTTCGTCCACATCTGCACGGACCTGGAGCTCGTGAAGCTGCCCCAATAGAATCGCAGGTTCTCTTGGAGTGAAGGAGAGATATTCTCCCTCTTTGATATTTTTTTGGATGACGACCCCTTTGCGAGGAGCAAGCACCGTCATTCTTTGTAACTGGATCTCTTTATGCTTGAGCTCATTGGCCGCAAGTGCCACCTCTTCAGTTGCTACAAGAACGTCAAATTCTTTTGTTTTAATTGTCTCCCCACTGACAGCTCTTGGATCTTTAATCGAATTAATCCGATCAAATTGGTCCTGGAGACGAGCAAGTTTAGCTTCTGCCACTTTTAAGCGAGCGCGATCAATTTCAATTTGTGAAACGATTTCTTGAGTATCTATCTGAAATAGGGGTTCATTCTCTTCGACCTCTTGCCAAACAGAGACGTAAACTTTTTTCACAATGCCCGGGACATGAGTTCCAACAGGGACGTTTTCATGGCAAGCCTCGACGATTCCCGAAGCTGCAATAGCTTTGCAGTAGGGATTGGCAGATGGAGGGACAATCGGCTTTGCCTCCGGAAGGGTAGCCATCATCTTTTGAACCACGAGGAGGGCGGAAATAATGCCGAAGATCGCAATATAAAGAGGAATTAGGCGTTTAAACATGAGAAACCATTTGAGAAATTTGACCATCGCTCATCTCAACCATGCGGTCGGCAAAGCGAAAAATACGACTATCATGAGTGACAACGATGACTGTCCTGTCAGACGCCTTAGCATGCGCTCGGATCATTTCCATGATTTTTGATCCTGTATCGGCATCGAGAGCAGAGGTAGGTTCGTCACAAATAATAAGCTTAGGATTATGGACCAAGGCCCTTGCAATGGCGACCCGTTGCTGTTGACCGCCTGAAAGTTTCTTAGGAGGAAAATTAATTTTTTCAGCGAGGCCAACTTCTGCAAGCATCGCTTTTGCCTGTTCAAGGGCTGGCTTCCTTTTCCATCCGTTCAAAAGAAGAGGAATAGAAACATTTTCAGCACAAGTCAGTGTCGGAATCAGATGAAATTGCTGAAAAATAAAACCCACAGAAGAACACCTGAAAGCAGTGACCTTATCTTCGGGTAGATTGCTTAATGTCTCTCCGAAAATATTGATCGAGCCCGAGTCACAACGGAGCGTTCCTGCAATGACGCTTAAAAGAGTTGTTTTGCCGCTCCCAGAAGGGCCGACAATCATCACAAGCTCGCCAGAATCAGCAGAGAAATCAACCCCTCTTAAGACGTAGGTCTCTTCTCCCCCTTGAAAAAAAGTCTTTTTAGCTTTGCTGACAATAACGGTTTTAGCCACGGAAAACCTCCGCAGCTTCCAATCTTCTAATCTTCCGAATCCCCAAAAAGGCTGAAAAACAGCAGATAAGAAGAATGGCTGCGAGTGTGGCGAGCAAAATATGGTAAGGCATGTAAAAAGGGATTTTACCGAGTGAGAGCGCCATCCTTCCAAACATCGAGGTTACTCCAACTCCTATTCCATAGCCAATCGTTCCAACAAGGAGAGCCTGCAAAATCAACATGCGGAACAGGAGACGATTGGAAGCCCCCATCGCTTTTAAAGCTCCCAAATGAGAAAGATTCTCTAAGATAAAGGCGTAAAATGTTTGACCGGAAACAGCAATTCCTACAAAGAAACCCATGATAATCAGCGTTCCAAAAGAGACTGGGATCCCCGTGTTTTTGAAAAACCAGGAAATTGTGTTAGAGGAGAACTCATCTTCCGTATAAGCCTTAAGTCCAGTCTCTTTTTCAATCCTCGTCACGAGAGTGGATATTTCAACACCCTCTTGCGGCTGAACAAGAATATAGGCGACGTTTTTTCTTCTTTTTGGGGCAAATTCAATGGCTCGATCATAGGTGGTATAAACGTAGGGGTAACCAAAGAAGGAACGCTCTGCCTTGCAGATACCCACAATTTTGGCCTCATGGTCATTGATCTCAAAAGAGTCCCCAACGCCAATTGGCTTGGATCTGGTCTGACTGAATCTTTCCACACCCACTTCATCAATTATAACAGCATTCGCTTGCCAAAGGCTTTCGGCATTTCCTTCCAAAAGACGACTAGGGAGTCCGGTCAATGTTGCAGTGTCTACTCCCATCAATTGAATGGGTTTGAAATCACCGGTTTCAAGGTGGGCCTGTAATAAAGTAAAATAGAGAGGAAGCGCCCACTTCACCCCCTCAACCGAGCGCACACGCCCGAGATCGATGTCTCGTAGAGGCTGAACTTCATTGACCTGTTCAACTCGAGGATCAACAACCCAGATAGGGACACGCGTATTACGAATGGTGGCAGTGGACCATTTTAGCAACCCTAAAAAGACAGAGCCTTGCTGTGTAATCAATAAAGCAGAAAAAGTGAGGGCGCAAATCAGAATCAGGTACTTCCCCCGATCCCCCAATAACATTTTTAAAGCAATGACATACATGGAACCAAATAGGATAACTAAGAAGAAATCAAAAGTCCATCCGACAGTTAAAAATTTTTCCAAAGACCACGGCTTCGCAATCTCATTCACTTTTGAGCAGCAATTTCCCGATAGTTATCGGTTAATGCTCTGATATAAAACCTTGAAAATGGGTATGATTTTGGCTCTATGGAACGGTTTTTTAAATTCTTTATTCGTAAACTTTTTACTTTTCTTATTTCCTTTCGATATCAAGTAGAAATAAGAGGTTTAGAAAAAATCGAAGGGAATGGACATCTTTTTTTACCGAACCATGTCTCCATTTTAGACGCCACTATCTTTCAAGTGTTTACTTGGAAAAGATTAAAAGCACGCCCTTTTGCAACAACCCGGTTTACAAAACTCGGGTTTCTCAAACCTCTTTTTTCTCTTTTAAGAACCATTCCAGTCCCTGATTTCACGGTGGGGAAAAATAGTGTAAAGATTGCTGAAGGTGAAAGGTCTTTTAAATCCCTTTTAGAAGCCCTTAAACAAGGCGATAACGTTCTTTTTTTCCCGGCGGGTCATCTTAAAATTTCTGGTATTGAAAAACTAGGTGGAGCTTCAGGTCTCCATCAGCTTTTACAGCGAGAGCCCAACCTCTCTTTGGTCCTTGTTCGGTCAACAGGATTGTGGGGGAGTCGATTCTCCCCCGCCCCCCATCAAAGGACCCCGGACCTCATCAAAGAATTACTGACAGGGCTTAAAATTGGATTCCGCCATTTTTTTTGGATTCCAAAAAGAAAAGTCCTTTTTGAATTTGAGACATTCACCCTTCCTAAGCCCCTTCCTTCTCGGATGGAGCTTAACCGTCTCCTCGAAACTTGGTATAATGCCCCCTTTGGAAAAGAGGGTGAGCCAGTTTTCCCTCCCTTTAAGCCAACTCCTTTTTTTCCAACTCTAGAAAAAAGGGAGCCGACACCTCTCGAAAAAGAAATTGCTTCCGAAATTTGTCAACTGACAGGAAAGGAAGTCGGTCGTGAAACCCATCTTTTTTACGAAATCGGATTAGATTCGCTCGAAGCAAGTGAGCTTTTTCATGTTCTGGAAGAGAAATATCATCTCACGCATCTGTATACGCCCGAATTGATCACTCCCGCTCACATTGCTCTTCAGATTGAAAAAAAGTGGACCTCTGAAAGAGTTCGGTTTTTAAAGGAGAAAGAGAGAAGAAAGCATTCTCTTCTTCTGGATCAAAAAATTTCCCCCAGAAGCCAAAAGCCGGTAACAATTGATAACATCTCTGAATCTCTTCTAAAGAGCTCGCTTAAATTTGCGGCTTTTGATGAGTTTCTTGGACTCGTGGAACCCAAAGCTCTTTGGCAACGGGTAGAATGTGGGAGGAAAAATCTATCAGCAGACGAACGGCAAATAATCCCTCTCTTTTTCCCCACATGTCTTGATAAGGCTCTTGCTGCGCTATCGGTTTCTTTAGCAGGCAAAGAGCCTCTTTTCCTCGACCAAGAAAAAGCTAAAGAGGAGGAGGGGCATATCTACTCGTCTCAGATAGTCATCGACGAATGGCATGGGTGGGATATCGGACCTTCGAGCGATCGGGTAAAAGAACTATTTGAGAACTCCCCCCGAAGAAAAAAAGTCCCGCCAAAGCCTCTCTTGCATAGTCCAGACATTGCAGTTATTTTGGAGAACCTTGTGCTCGGGGTGCCGGTTGTTTCGGGACGCCCACTATGGATAAAAGGCCTAACTCGATGAGATTTAATCAGCTAAAACCTTTTGAGTTACATCTCAAGGGGCCTCTTGCCCCTCTTCATGTGATCTTGTCTGAAGATGAGGGATTCTTGGAGTGGTCAGAAGAGGCCGTTCTTAAAGCCTTTCAAGGAACTGTAGTTCGGTGCGAGCGACTAACGCACGATTGGTTGATTCCCTCTCTCTTCAATGAGAAACGACTTTTTATCGCCCCTTTGGATGGGGGAGAGCTTGCTCTCCAGCTTCCTCTTCCAGATTGCCATGTTCTTCTTTATGGGAAACGGCTCTTATCTAACACCAAGGTTTACAAATGGGCCGATGAAAAGGGAGTTATTTTTCAGCTTCCACAAATGAAGCCTTATGAAAAAGAGCGGATTTTAATGGAGTGGCTGACGGAAGAGGCCAGAAAAGAGGGGAAGATCCTCTCTCTTGAAATTGCCAAAAAGTTTGTCGAGATGCAGGAAGGAAACTTTTCTCTTCTACGAAGAGAATGGGAGAAACTTTTAACCTATGTTGGCGAGAAAAAAACACTTGTCTTTGAAGATGTGCAAAAAGTTGCTATTCGCACCCCAAAAGAGGAGGTCTTTTCTTTTGTTGATGCCCTTCTCAGAGGAGACGGCAAAGCTACTTTTTCCCGTCTTGATGATCTCTTAGCCATCGAATCGTCGCCGATTGCTCTACTTAAGCTGGTTCGAAATGGTTTTCAAAACCTCCTTCAGCTCCACACTCTTATGGCCCAAGGGGCTCCTCCTGAAGCTATCCAGAAAGACCTCCCTTATATGCAAGGACGCCTTCTTGATCAACTTCTTAACTCTGCAAAAAAACGATCTCTTAAAGGCGTCCAACAAACTCTCATTCGAATCGATCAACTTGAAACGGAATATAAGAACTCCGTGCGAGGCGACCCCCTCTTCCTCGACTATTTTGTGGCTTCTCTTTTGAAGAATTAGAATTGATTTAATCGGCAGCAGAACTACATCAATAAAAAAATCGAATGATGTAAATAATCTAATTTTGTTGTGGTAGATGGAGTAAAAAGATGGTTGGGACTTCGTCTATACGAGGAGGCTCACTTCTTCGCCATTCATGGATATTCTTAGTGATCACTTTCTCTTCAGGGGTAAAGAGAGCGGTTGCCACAGAAAAAAGAGTCTTAGGGGAGAGTGCTCTAATAGCCGTTTCAAAAGTAGCCATATTGCGATAAGGAGCTTCAATAAAATAATGGGTACTTTCTTCATCTTGACTTGCCTCTTCCATCCAACGAAGAAAAGTGACGAGCTTTTCTTTATCTTTAGGCAGATAACCATGAAAGTAAAAGCGTTGAGAGGGAAGTCCTGAGAGCATTAGAGCATAAAATAGGGGAGAAGGGGCAGGGAGCGCTTTGACCTCAATGCCTTTTAATTTCAAATAGAGGACAAGTTTGGCCCCTGGATCTGCCAAACAGGGCAATCCAGCGTCACTCATTAAGCCCCAATTTTCTCCCTTTAAAAGAGGTTCGGCTAAAAAGGCTATCTCATCTTTATTTGTATGCTCATTCAAAATGGCGTAAGGGGTCCTCTGAATCCCATATTTACAACCATAAGTACCGAAAATCCGCTGCACTTCTTTAGGACTCTCACCAATAATTCCATCTAGATTTTTTACAATTTCTCCAAAATCACTTTGGACTGGTGTTGTAAAAGGATGAGGTAGAAGCAGAAGCATCACATAATGATATCTTAAATATACTTATTTAGTAAGAAGGGAATCTGTTTAAGGGCACATTGATCTTGACACGTTTCCAAGATTTACTTTTCCTAAATTGTCACACCACCCTTTTGTCTACAGGGAAAATTTGAACCTATCGGGCCTCCAATTTGGCGTCCTCTTCGCTCTTAACTTCTAACCATTTAGGGGATGGTCAGCTTGACGATTGAGACATCATCGATAAAGTTGTTTCCACCTTGCAGTCTCTCCATTTCTGAGAGGATGGAGGGGAGTTTGGCCTCTTCCTTAAGAACAAGGTAAATGAACTCTTGGTAGGTGACCATGTCTCCTTTTTCCTGCAAAATTTCAAAAGCTCCATCGGAGAAGAGAAGAAGAGTAGAATTAGGAGGCAGGTCGATCGATTTTTCCCGATAGACGCTCGACTCCATGACTCCAATAGCAACCCCATCGGTGCTAAGTTGCTCATGTTTGCCATCGGGTGTCAATAAGATGGGAGGGGGGTGACCTCCGGAGGAAAAGCTCAATCTTCGATGTTCCAAATCAATAACCCCGTACCAAGCAGTGAAAAAGAGGTTATGGTGTTTCTCCATATTGTAGGACTCGTTCAACCCTTTTAAGACTGTCGAAGGACGGTAGGGGCCGCCAAAAGAGCGGTTGCCAATCGCATTTAAGATCGAAACGGAGAGGAGGGCAGCTCCTACCCCATGACCGCAAACATCTAAGATGTAAACTGCAAAATGTTTGTCATCGAGCCATTGATAACCAAAGGCATCTCCAGCAAGGGCAGCCGAGGGGAGAAACGTCCATTCGGTCATAATGGGTGGAGTGGTAATTGCCTGAGGTAATCGCTCTTGAACGTAGGCAGCGGCATCATCGAGCTCTTTGCGGAGCGATTTTTCGCTGGCATCGAGTTGCCGGAAGGCCTCATTTCTTTCGAGAAGGCGAGTGTAACTTTGAGAGTGATAGCGGAGGCGAGCGAGCAATTCGATCGGATCAGGGAGCTTAACGAGATAATCATAGGCCCCTTTTTGAAAAGCCTCTTCCTTGACTTTAGGTTCTTCCTTTGCAGACAGAACAACGATGGGAACTTCTGCGGTCTTAGGATCACTGCGAAGGGTTTGCAAAAGTGTCATCCCATCGATATCAGGCATGATCAAATCGAGAAGGATCACAGTGGGCGAAAATAGATGAATCTCTTCGACAGCCTTTTTTGGATCTGAGCAGAAGAGATAGACCATGTCCTGATTAGCCACCATCTTTTCCACCGCTTTACCTATGAGTGGATCATCATCAACAAGAAAAACTTTTACAGTCATTTTAGAAACTCTTCTATGATCTTTATGAGAGTTTCATCCTCGAAACTCCCTTTTACTAAATAACGATTAGCCCCCAACTTATGGGCAAGGGCAATATCTTCTTCAAGACTTCGAGAAGAAATCACAACAATAGGCAACTTTTTAAATCGGGATTCTCTCCGAATCTCTTGGATCATTTCAAACCCATCCATCTCAGGCATAGAAAGATCAGTGATCACAAGATCGTAGGGGACAGCTTTTACATGGGTTAATCCATCACGTCCATCGTAGGCAGTATCGACTTCATAACCTTTTCCTAAAAGGATGCGTGTATGCATCTCCCGTATTGTAGGAGAATCATCCACAACTAAGATCCTCTGATTTTTCACATGAACTCCACTTAATTCATCAGTATCTAGAATGAGGAGGGGAGAACCATCTTCCAAAAGTGCTCCGGCCAAAATACCTTCAATTTTACCAAGGCGAGGATCTAATTCCTGTACAACAAGATCTTTTTCCCCGAGAAAATCATCCACCACCAAACCCTTTCCCTCTACTAAAACAACATTCAAAGGGAATTGGAAAGGCTTAACTTCACCATCCTTTAAAAGACTCTTTAAAGAAAGGAGAGGAATATGGACTTCTTCCTCATTCATAAATTTTGCAGCGCGATCAATCCTTGAGAGGGGAAAAGCATAGGGTTCACCATCGACTTCTACAATCAGCGCCCTCAGAAGAGACAATGTAAGGGGGAGGGTCATCGTGATCTCGACCCCTTTACCTTTTTCTGAATGAAGTTTCAACCTGCCACCCATCTGCTGAACAACTTCTCTTACCACATCTAGACCAAATCCTCTTCCAGAAATATCGGTTGCACTCTTTTTAGTGGTAAAACCTGGTTGAAGGATAAAATTTTCGAGATCTTTTTCAGAAAGAGTTTTTTGTTTTTCTATAAGATGTCGGGATTCAGCTTCTTTTTGAACCGCCTCAAAATCAATCCCTCTTCCATTATCCTTAATCTGGATTTCTAAAAGTCCTGCTCGATGGCGGGCAGAGAGGATAATTGTTCCCTTTTTTTCGATCCCATGGTCAATGGCATTTCTCACTAAGTGGGTGATCGGATTCTCAAGTCTTTCTAAAATTTCACGATCAACGGGGGTCTTTTCCCCCACAATCCTTAATTCAATCTCTTTACCTAAACTATGTGAAAGATCTCTTACCTGACGTGGAATTCCCCTTATTCCCTCTTCAAAGGGGCGCATTCTAATAGCTAACACCTCTTGATAGAGCCTTTCGGAGAGTGTCGTGTGTCGCTCTTGAAAAAGTTCAAAATCGCCAAAACGGGCATTTAGTTCATCTCGTAAGCCGTACAGATTTTCGGTTAGGGTCCGGAGAAGATTGTCTAACACAGGTTGTGCCTCGCCAGCTACAACAGCTTCTCGGTATTTCTCTAAGAGTGCAGATATATCATGTTGATTCTGTCTAAGATGAGTTAACCCCTCTCTAAAAGGCTGCAACCATCTGGCATCAATAATTGTTCCCCCTGCCAGTCTTGCCAATCTATCCAAATAAGCCGCATCGATTTTTAATGTTTGCTCTTTTTCAGTTTTTGGAATGGCCTCTTCTTTTTTGGGGACTATGGGAGTTTCAGAAACTGGTGATTTTAAACCACCTCGGTGGGCTTCTAAGCTTTTTTGACATTTTTCACTTAGTTCTTTCAGCGATCTCTCATTTTTTTGATCTTTTTCAAGTGTGTCCATGATCTGTAGAAATAGATCTATGAGGGGGCGGTCAACGGTAATTTGTCTCGCCTTAGCCGCGACAAAGCAATCTTCCATCGAATGAAAAAGCTCTGTCAAAACTGGTATGTGAACAACTTTTGCTCCCCCTTTGACTGAATGAGCCGTTCTCATCAGATTATCAAGAATCTCTTGACGAGTAGGTTCTTTCTCAAGCTCTAAAAGGTTTTGAGAAATTTTTTCACAATTTTCCCGCAATTCTTTGAAAAAGAGGGAGACAAGTTCATTATCCACCGCATCTTTTAAAGGAATTTCTTCTATTTTGCGCCCTTTAAGAGGCTCATTTTTTTCAGCAATTGGTGGAAGTGGCTTCGGAGCTTTTCGATGTGCTTCCAAGCTGACTTTGCACTTTTCTTCGAGTTCTTTTATCAATTTCTCATTTTTTTGATCTTTTTGCAGTGTATCGATTACTTGAAGAAAAAGATCGATAAGAGGGCTGTCGATAGTGATTTCGTCATTTTTAGCTGCTAGAAAACACTCTTCAAGGGTATGGAAAAGAGCTGTTAAAAAGGGGAAGCCGACAACTTTTGCCCCTCCTTTAATGGAATGGGCCGTCCTCATCAAACTGTCGATAAGTTCTTTTTGAAGAGGGGCTTTCTCGAGAGACAAAAGATTTTGAGTCATCTTTTCACAATTTTCATTCAGTTCTTTGAAAAAAAGGACGACAAGCTCTTCATCCTGCATGGAAAATTTCTCCTAGGTGGCGAAAGAGCAACCTTTCATCTATCACCTGTATAGGGGGAATAATTCCAAGAACAAAGGGCTTTTTGGTTGGATGAAGATTAGAAACCAGGTAATTACTGACGCCTAAAAGATGATCGACCATAAAGACAAAGTCTCCTCCAGGAGGACCTACCAGCATTAACCTGCTAGGATTTTCTGTTTCGGGGACACCAAATATTTGATAGAGCGAGAGGGCGATTTTAATTTGACCATCAACGTTTACGATCCCCTTCACAAGATTGCTCTTGTGATGGGGGAGCCCGTGGATCTTTTTAGGCTCAGAAACGTATTGAACTATAGGGGCTGGGAAGGCAAAAGTTTCTTTGCCTAGATGAAAGATAATGACCGAACGCTCAGGTCCGACCCCCTGATCACTAGGGGGAAATCCTTCTTTCATCACATGATTTTTTGGACGCTTCTTTGGAAAAGCTCTTCTTCCTCAAACTGGTAAGCTGCTTCTTCTTCAATGCGTTCATTGATAACTTTTGTAGCATCTTCTAACAGATAGGCTGCAAGGCATGTGTCGCCTTCATAGTTCATTTCGACGCTCATTTCGCCATTGCCAGCTGCTTGTGTGCAAGTAATTTGAATCGAACAGGCGATTTTGTTTTTGGGGTAGATTTCCCCTCTATTTGTTTTTCCTCTCATGAGAACATCCTTGTATTTAAGGGAGGGACAAGCATTCTGCCAATCCCCAGAAAACGGGACATTAACTTAACAGGTTTTTTTCAGCAAATTTATACTTTCAATTTTGCAATTTCAGGCGGATTAACTCCTTAGACACAACAGAAAACACCGTTTTTTATTTGTTTTTAACGTAAAGGAGCTGCTTAGAGACCTAAAGTTTCCAGGGGGTGAGGATTTCGTGGCCCGATTCCGTAACAAGGAGTTGTTGCTCCCATTGGGCTGAGGGCTTGCCATCCACTGTCCGAACTGTCCACCCATCAGTTGGGTCGATAATCCCGTCAATCACTCCCACATTTAACATCGGTTCGATGGTAAAAATCATGCCCGGAATAAGTTGAGTGGCGATTTTATTACGGCAGTGGGGAACTTGCGGATTTTCATGCATGGCCATACCAACTCCGTGCCCTACAAAATCTTCGACGACGGAGAGTTTTTTTCTTTCGGCAATTTCTGTAATGGTTTCGCCGATAAGAGAAATAGGGATTCCTGGCTTGACGATTGCAATGGCAGCAAGAAGAGCCTCCAGACAGGTGTCCATGACTCGCTTTTTCTCTTCTGAAATTTTTCCAAT
Organism: Parachlamydiales bacterium; assembly: GCA_020050175.1. GTDB lineage: Bacteria > Chlamydiota > Chlamydiia > Chlamydiales > JAJFMK01 > JAGVKY01. Next base: position 107 of record JAGVKY010000080.1, on the reverse strand, counting down.
CGCCACCATCTTGCTGCAATCGCCAAAAAAACCGTTTAAACTGCAGACATAATCAATGTTGAGGATATCACCCTCTTGAAGAGGGCGATCATTTGGGATGCCATGGC
>JAGVKY010000059.1 GCA_020050175.1 Parachlamydiales bacterium | reverse complement strand
TCTATACCTTTTATAATTTTCATCACAAAGGCTGAATGGTCAATTCTATTAGAATCGAGAGGAAAAAGGCCATCCAATACATTTTCTCCAAGAGCGGGCGGAGGAATATTAAACCTCATCAAAACATAGTCCATCATCAATCGGCTGATCCGACCATTCCCATTTTCATAGGGGTGTATCGAGACAAGCCTTTGGTAGGTTTGGGCAGCAAAAATAATTGGATTGAGTCTCCCTTCCTCACAGGCCGCGATGCCAGCTCGAAACCAAACATCAAATTCTTCCATGTTTTGTTGGATCAGATCTGGAGGGCAATAGGTATTCAACGGTCCACCAGAAGATCTTGCTATTTTAACTCTATAGTCTCCTGGCCTGTCGAGCCCTTCTTCTATTACTAAAAATCTATGTAGCTTTCTTAAAAAATTAAGATATTCAATTCGAACACTCGAAGATCGATGTGTCCCAACCGATTGTTTCACAAAACTTTCTGCTACATCCCAAGAAGCGCCAGCTTTAGCTGCTAAACTACCCATCGCAATGGTGGTTGAACCCACCTTTCTTTGTCGACTCCACTCCTGATTTTTCTGTAAATCTGTCCTATCAACAAAATTTTTGATTGTACAGGTTTCACGACATGACTCGGCTGCCGATCTAACAGATTCACTAAGATCATCAACTTCTGTAAAGACAGCCTCATATCTCATTGGCGAATAGGCAAAATTAAAAAGCTGCTCTCGAGAATCTGGGCTCATCCTATTGACATCATTGTTCTTTAAAACTTTCATCAAGTTGTCAAATATGATGTTTGCTTTGTCCGATTTCATTAAATATTCGAAAACTGTGTTTTGTCCTTCAATTTTTCTCTCAAAAATCAAAGTTTTCACTTTTGAATATAAATAACTAAGATCAGCCTCAGATTCACTTGTTAATATCTCTTTTGTAAACTCAGCAAACTCATGTGAATCAGATCTGGCCAACAGAAATTCGAATAAAGAAGCTTCACTAATTTTTACATCGAATAATAAATTCGGATGTTCCTTTAGAATCGGAAGAAATTTATCTAAATCTGACTTAGTTACAACAGACTTCGCAGTCAATTCCGAAATTAAATTACTAATTCTTTTTTGGGGATCAATCTCATCTACAGAAATAACTTGCTTTGCAAATTGATGGATTGTTGAGGTCAGATCTTTTTCCAGAGACAGAACTCTTACTCTCTCTCGAATATTTCTTAAACCTTGACTAAGCGAATGAGCAAGAGAACTTTCAGGATTTAAATCTTTTAAAGCCTTTTCTGAAATGTCAACCACCTCTTCGAGGGTTAGCTCCGTCACCTTATCGTTAATTAAGCTTTTCAACTTAACTACGTTGCCCAAAACTTCTATTTTTCCAATGCCGGCATTCCCAATATCAGGAATGAAACCTTGCAGAAAGGTGTTCATATCTTCTGGCGGAACGCCACCCAAACTAATCATTTCAAAAAATTATCCTCTTACTTCACTCCTTGGTTTTACCATTTGAATTTTAGTTTTTATTGAATTTTACAAAAATAATTGATCAAGATCGTTTGATATTAAAGAATTAGCTTTATCGCCAGAAACACGAGAACAGGAGGGAGCAAGATCTAAAACTGTTAAATCACAGAAGGTTAGATTTATTGATTTAAGGGGATTTTTTGATGATGCCGCAAGCGATAGGCGCTGCTTTTGCCCCCCTTAACTCCGATGGGGATGTTAATCCAACAGGATGAACGACAAGGGAGTAGCCGACAATGGAATCTTCCCCTTCGAGATGGACATTTTCAAGGGTCGCTTCGAAGGTGGCTTTCCCTTGTTGGTTGGCCTCTAACTCTCCAATATCGAGAATGGCAAGAGAGGCATCACATCCTTGGACAGGGAGAGGGTTATAGTGGGCTCCAGCACTTTGCCTTTTCAAAAGAGTTGAGCACCCTTCCGCATGAAGTTGCAGGGCATGACGACCTGGCGTCAATCCTTCGAAGTTGCCCGTAAGGACGATTTGCCCTGTGTCCTTTTCTATTAAGAAAATCTCTCCTCTCCCATTAAAACCTGGAGCCGGAATCAGATGACTTACAGCCTGAAGAGCTAAAAGAAGGGGAAGAAAGGTCAACATGTTTATCTCATTTTAAGGATCAAGGGAACGACATCTGTCAGCTCTTCAGGCCCAAAAAATTGGATGGGTCCTGGGGAGAGGTAACTATCTTCGAGGCGCCATTTGATCGATTCTTCTAAGAACTGTTTATACATGGACCCTTTCAAATCAACAAGGGCTTTAGAAATTACCGCTATCCGCTTCCCTTTTCTATTCTCAAAACCCATAAGAGACACAATCGGGACAAGGCTTGGGACCCAATTTTCGGGTGTTAAATGGAGATGAGATAGAGCAGTCATGCAACCTTGTGCTTGATGGGCGACACCCGATGCAGCCACCATTCCGAGTGAGTAACAATAATTTGCATCGAAGTTAGTCGGAAGCACAGATCTCCCCTCATAACCAAAAAAGAAGGGCTGGGGGTTGAAGGAAGCTTTCTCTTTTCGCTTTTCAAGCTCCTGTTGGATAAGATTAATCAAAAGCCTTTCGGTCTCAATTTTTGAAACTTGAATATTGCCATGAGGATCTCGGTCGGTGAGGAAAGCTTTAGGTAAAAGATCGTAGAGTTTTTTGCCTTCCCCATCGAGTTCTTCCCCGTGGTTGAGTTTCTGCACCAATCGTTTAAATTCGGGGACAAATTCGATAATTCCTTCAGGAATGAGGATAAGGCCGTAGGTTTTTCCTCCTTTAGTTCTTTCAACAATGAGATCTGTGATTTCTGCTGTTATCTGATGGAGGGTTTTTTGCTCTTTTTCAATCGCCTCTCCAATGAGAGCCATATTCGGTTGAGTGGCAAGGGCGCACTCGAGAGTCAAGTGAGAAGCAGATCGGCCCATCAATTTGACAAAGGCCCACATTTTTTTTGCCGAGAGGATATCGGTGCCAAGATTGCCGATCAGCTCACTATAGAGCTTCGAGGCCGTATCAAAACCAAAAGAGATCTCAATATCATGACTCCTAAGATCGCCGTCAATCGTTTTAGGCACACCAATAACTGTGCATGCGATTTGGTGTTTGACGAAATCTTCGGCTAAATAAGCAGCATTAGTGTTTGAATCGTCCCCGCCGATGATCACAAGACCATCCAAATTCATCTCTTCAACAACTTTTCGAACTTTTTCAAACTGTTCGGGAGTTTC
>JAGVKY010000134.1 GCA_020050175.1 Parachlamydiales bacterium | reverse complement strand
CAAGCGATTGGCAGATAGGAAATTCCGCGACATTGTTTATCTCGGCAAGGATCTATTTTGGTTCGGAGCAGATAACGGCGTTAAATATGATGTATTCGAAATGCCTGTGAAGGGAAAATTTTCCCCTCAACCCCATTGATAAATTAAAGGAAAATTATGACAAAAGATACGGCCCCTGTTACCCAAAAACCGCGCGCAAAACCGATTGAAGATCAACAGTCTGCTCCTCAAGCATCTAAGGGAGATGCCGCCTATCATGCGGGTGTGAGAAAGGCTCGAGAAACGTGTGGACTTCTCCTATGTTCGGTCCAAAATGCTGACACTTCTTATATGTCCCCCCCCTCCATCCAAGGGCGGGGAACCTTTTTTTCCGAACAAGATTTACAGGGCAAACGTTTGAGAGAATTTGACAGAATGTTGGCCACTTACAACGGCCCTGTCAATAAAGATAATATCAACTGGAACGACTCTGCTTTACCAAATGACCCCTGGGAATGCCTAAATGTGCAAGAAGTTCAGGGTTATGTCACTGTCGATGGGCATCGATGCACTTTAGGAGAAGTGGCCCATGCCTCCTGGATATTGGATAAGTATGAATCATTTCTTGGTCATGGTCTTGATTTGCACGACATTCAAAGGCAACACCCAAAGGCAAACCTAAAATGCGCTACAGATGCTGGAATCGCCTACAAGTGCGCTCCCCTCTACAGTCCAGAAAAAACTTCCGATTCTGGAGCTCAAGTTGTAGCTAGAGAAGAGACCTAATTTTCCATGGTTGTTTTTAGTACCGATTATCAAAGGCTTGTTAATAGTTATGCCAGGGAGGAGATCTCACGCGATGGGATTGAGTGGACGATTGCAAACTTTTTTAAGTTGATGATCGTGGTGGGGAGTGAGAATTTTAAGGGGAATGTCAGAAATTGGGTTTTTAAGCTCTTGGAGACAAGGCCTGGTGTCGAGCTGATTCACAAGATCACTCTTTGTAGAGAGTGGTTTTTTGTTCGCGAGGGACATTGTCACTTTGATTACGGTGAGAGATCAGTTTTTATTGATCTTAGGGTGAATAGAGAAAGGTTTGGGTTCAAGAATTGGGAAAAAATCCTCTTTGAAGTTCCTTTCGAGATTATCCTTGCCCATGAGCTTATTCATTTATTAGATGCTCTTCTAAATTTGGAAAAAGCTTTAAGCGACTTCCAAACTTCTCCCGATTTATTGAGTCGTTTCTTCCCCAATAAAGAGGAGCTAAAAGCCATAACAGGCCTTGATTCCGTTTACGATCCTTTATTGCCTTTAGTTGAAGTTAAAGATGAAACCGGGAAAAAGGGGATCTATTCTTTCACGGCTGTTAGCGAAAATTCGTTTCTAGCAGCCTACGGTCTTCCCCTAAGAACAAAATATGACGATGCTGCTACCGACGAAGAAAAGGAAACTGAACGTCGCTTGAAGCAGATTCATGTGGGGTCACTGCTAACGATCATCGTCGAAAATTGTAAGCACCGCCGACAAAAGGCTGTTTTGGCCCATTAAAAGTAGACAATCGAAAAAAAGGAAGGGCGGTGTAAGGTATTTGATCTTATACCTTTGGATAAATAAATCTTTACCCCCTTTTTAGGAGGTTGTATGACTGTCGCCCAAGTGGCTTCTCTTGCCACTGTTAATCAGCCTGGGACACACTTACCTTTAAAAAATTATGAAAATATCGACGAGCTTGCGGGAGATCTTTATGAGCTTTGCGGGATTGACTTACACAACCCTGCAATACACTTTGCAAAACACTCTCATCAAAAAAGAGTGGAGTGTGCAGCCATTTTCCCTAAAGTTCGTCAACTCGGATGGAAGTTATTTAAGAAACATCAACAAGATTTTAGCGGAAAATTGCTCGCCCTTTACCTCTTGATGGCAGTGCTAAAATCTGATCCTTATCTACAAGCAAGTGCTCTGGACCTTCTCCCCTTTATTAAAGATGTTACTGCCTCTTTAGCAGACATTGAAAATCAAACCGAAGTGATGAGATTAGAGTTTATTCGACTTTATTCCGCTGCCATCGATTGTTTTTTAATGCACTCCAAAAAAGGACATTACGGCTCTATCCCCCATCAAACAGAATTCATGCATCAAGATAGGGTTCAAATTTTTGACCGATTATTACGGGCAAAAGATAAAAGAGCTGACGTTCGGTTTGCTGTCGCTAACGCAAGAGCTGCCACTGAATATATTCAAACCTATGCCTGGGTAAAGGAAGAGATTTTAGATCATGCTTTGGATCTTTTTTTAATTGCCTCTTCCATAGGGGGTACAGTTGCAACAACGGGTACAACTTCCACCCTGTCTGTTTCTGCGATTTGGAATCTTGTGGAACCTATGATTGGAAACATCCAATTTAAAAAAGAGTGGTACCCTTGGTCTCATTTCTTAAGAAACCTTACTCATGTGATCATTCAAAAGCAGAACAAAGAGGCTCTTTTAACTTTTCAAAAAGTTGTGGATGCCTTTTGCGACAAGAGAAGTCAACCTTTTTCCCTTAAAGGCTGTAGACCTAAAATTGAATGGCCTTTCTTTTATTCAGCCATTCAAAACCTAAGGTTCATCGCTCTTGTTTTCCCTGAAGCTTGTAATGAGGTGATTTTTGGAAGTGTTGGATCTCTATGCCAACTCTTAGAATTTGAAGATTTTCCAAAAAGTTCAAAAATTAGACAAGGAGCTGCGGAAGCTCTTTTGGATATTTGGAAAACAACGAGATATGTCCAAATTCAGGAAATCATTAAGAGTCGAGCACAAAGAGAAAAAAACAGTCGATGCATCGAATTTTTTCAATTAATTTTGAACGAAATGGTAGAGCCCGCAAAATCCCCGTCACCTAGAGTTTTTGCTATTGAACCCGATAATGGAGAAGTTTTACTTGGATATGCCAATGCTCTCATGATTCAATCAAAATTTGATGAAGCAAGAAAAAAATTTCGCGATGTCTTAGTTATCGAACCTAACAACCTTGTTGCCCTTTCTGGACATGCTGAAACATTACGTCAACTAGGTCAATTAGATAGGGCTGCCCAAAGGTTTGAACAAGTCTTAGCTTTAGTGCCTAGACACACCTATGCTTTAAACGGTTATTTTTTAGCTTTAAAGAGTTTAGGCAAATCTGTTGAGGCGCTAAAAAAATATGAAGAGGCCTTAGCTTTAGACCCGAATGATTTTGAAATTTTAGTAGATTACACAGACAAATTATTTGAATTAGATCGGTTTGAAGAGGCAGAAAAAAATTATAAAAAAACTTTACTTGCCAATCCAGGAGATGCCACGGTTTTGCCAAATTATGTTGAGTCACTTCGCAAATTGGGAAGATTAGAAGAGGCTCAAAAAACATTAGAAGGTTTTTTAACGACAGATCCAAAAAATATAACTGCCTTATCTCTGTACGCACATGTTTTGAATCTTTTAAGGAAGCACCAAGATGCTCTTAAAATATATAAAAGAGCTTTAGCCGTTGATCGAAAGAATCCCCGTAACTTGTCTGGCTACGCCACCACGTTGCTGACAATGAATACTAGACTTGAGGAGGCAGAAAAATTTTTCAAGGAGTCTTTAGCGATTGATCCAAAGAATGTCTTTACCCTTTCCCGTTATGGTCAAACCTTACATCTGCTCATGAGGTTTCCGGAAGCAGAATTAAATTTCAAAGCTGCTTTAACGCAAAGTCCGACAGATTTCTACAGTTTATCCCGTTATGCTGAGACTCTACGTTCTTTAGGTAAGCTCAATGAAGCTTGTTTGAAATCTCAACAAGCTTTAGCTAGAAAACCTAACGATCCTTTTGCCTTAAGAAGCTATGCATTAACACTGTATTGGCAAGGCAAATACTCTGAGGCGCTACCCTTCTTTGAAAAATCTCTTTCCGGAACTTCTCGAGATAAGCGCATTATAGGTCCTTACGCCATCTCACTAATGAGAGTGGCGTTGTTGCATAAGTCGGTTTGAGAGCTTCTCCCTCTTTCCTTCTAAGCTTTTAAGCTGCTTCCTCCCAGAAGCCTGTCGGCATCCCCAAGT
>JAGVKY010000079.1 GCA_020050175.1 Parachlamydiales bacterium | reverse complement strand
ATTAAAGTACTAAGCATGATTTGTTATCTTCTACCTCTTCTCTTTCTTCTGGGTTGCGGAACTTCAAATACTACCAAGCGAGAAGGACTCCGAGAATGGATGGAACCAAATGGGAAGCTGAAAGTTCTCGCTACCACCGGCATGATTGCAGACCTTGTTAAGGCTGTTGGCGATAACGAAATTGATATCATGACTCTCATCCATGGCGATTTGGATCCGCACTCCTATCAATTAGTTAAAGGTGATGATGAAAAACTTGGGTTTGCAAACCTTATTTTCTACAATGGTTTAGGGCTTGAACATAGTCCTTCTATCCACCAAGCATTAGTCAATAATCCAAGGTCTGTTGCTTTGGGTGATGAAATAGCCCGCATTCGAACAAATGATATTTTAACTTTTGGACAAGATATTGATCCCCATATTTGGATGGATCTTTCGCTGTTTAAATTATCAATTCCCATCATTGTTCAGGCTTTGTCGGAAAAAGATCCTGCCCATGCCGAATTTTTTCGAAAAAGGGGGCAAATTGCCTACCGTGAAATTGATCAATTAGATCAAAAGATCGAAGAACTCATCCAATCGATTCCTCAAGAAAAAAGGTATTTTGTCACCAGCCATGACGCCTTTAACTATTTTACAAGACGATACCTTGCTGAAGCAGAGGAACAAACAAAGGGGACCTGGCAAAAAAGATTCCAAGCGCCTGAAGGGCTATCTCCTGATAGTCAGATTAGCCCCCACGAGATTCAACACCTTTTAGAACACTTGAAAACTTACAATATTGAAGTTCTTTTCCCGGAAAGTAATTTGAGCCGAGATTCGATCTTGAAAATCTTAAATGCCGGAAAAAAAATGGGGCTTCATCTACGCATGGCAGATGTGCCTCTCTATGGAGATGCGATGGGCCCTCCTGGCTCTCCTGGGGATAGCTATCAAAAGATGATGTGGTATAACGCAAACACGATCCACTCTTATCTTACAGGCGCTAAGTGAACAAAGAGACTTTTCTAAAAGGTAAGGCAAACACATCAAAATCCCCCCTTTCTGTTGAGCAACTCACTGTTCATTACCACAAAACACCCGCTCTTTGGGATGTCTCTTTTGAAATCCCCGAACCTCTTCTTTTAGCTGTTGTTGGCCCTAATGGTGCAGGAAAAAGCAGCCTTATCAAAGGAGCTCTCGGCCTTATCCATAAAAGCTCCGGAAGAGTCACTTTTTTTGGATCGCCTATTGAAAAAATACGGGGTAAGGTTGCCTATGTCCCCCAAAGAGAAAGTGTCGATTGGACCTTCCCTATTACCGTTCGAGAGCTAGTGATCATGGGGCGTTATCACCACCTCTCCCTTTTTCAGAGACCACGTGCTGCTGATTGGGAGGCGGCCGACGCTCTTATTGAACGAGTGGGCCTACTCCCCTATCGAGATCGACAGATCGGTCAACTCTCTGGAGGCCAACAGCAACGAGCCTTTTTAGCTAGGGCCCTCTTACAAGAGGCCCCCATCACGATCATGGATGAACCTTTTGCGGGGATTGATCAGACAACTGAAGGGCTTCTTTTTGAAATTTTGAAAGAGATGAAACAAAAAGGACAAACAGTCATGGTCGTTTACCATGATCTTGAAGGGGTAAAACGGCATTTCGATTGGGCTCTTCTTCTCAACCGCTGCCTGATCAGTTTTGGCCCAGTTGATGTTGCTTTGTCTTCTGCAAATCTTGAGAGAGCCTACGGCACGACGGTCACCCTTCTCGATGATGCCTTAAGATTATCTAAGGAGATGGAATGAACATTTTCGACTATTTAGTCGATCCTGTTCTCCGAGGGCCCACCCTCGGTTCTCTCTTTCAAGCCTTAACAACTTCCTTGATCGGAGTGATTGTTTTTTTAAGGAAAGAGACTCTTCTTGGTGAATCGATCTCCCATGCTACTTATCCTGGACTGATCCTCGGCCTTTTTTTTGGAGCTCTTATCGGCAGCGAAGGAAGTTTAGTTCTTCCCCTCGTCCTTGCCGCAGGCTCCGCTTGGCTGGGCATAAAAACTCTCTCTTTCTTAGTTCATCGGGCTGAAGTCAAAAGCGACAGTGCTCTTGCCCTTGTACTTTCCTCTTTTTTCGGCTTTGGTGTTCTCTTAGTAAGTGCCCTGCAGCATGATTATGGAGCTCTTTATAAAAAGGGAGAGGCGCTCTTGATGGGTCAAATCGCGACCATGGAAGATGCCCATATTGTCTTCTATTTCGCTCTCTTACTGGTGACTCTATTGTTTTTGATTTTGCTCAATAAAGAGATTAAGGCGCTCCTTTTTGATCGCTCTTATGTCGAAGTGATGGGGTTGCCAGTGAAGGGCATCACCCTAGCTTTTGACCTTTTTTTTCTCATCGCTATTGTTGTAGGGATCCGCTCAACAGGCGTTGTTCTTGTCGCAAGCCTTTTAGTTGCTCCTCCTCTTGTAGCGTGGTTATTGACCGAAAGTTTTTTCTATTTTTGCCTTTTAGCGTCATTAACAGGTGGGTGTTCTGCCTTTTTTGGAACAATTTTTTCAACCGAAGCCACCCGTTTTTTTTCTGAAGCCTCTCAGCAAAGAGTTGTCTTTCCAACCGGTCCAAGCATTGCCCTTTTCCTCTCCTTTTTTGCTCTTTTAGCGATCCTTTTCTCCCCAAAAAAGGGATTAATCGCCCGTTTTATACGGATTTATCGTCAAAGGAGACGTCGCTTACAAGAAAACCTCATCAAATTTATATGGAGACATCAATCGACAGGTGTATTCCAAAGGGAGATGCAAGAAACTTTCCTCCTCCTTTTTCCTCTTCTTGACATTGCTCTCTACACCCTAAAAAAAGAGGGGTGGGCCTACATAACGCCAGAAAAAAGATGGTTTTTGACCCCAGAAGGGTACAAAAGAGGCTCCCATATTGTCCGACTTCACCGTCTCTGGGAACTCTATCTGGTCGAAGTGTTAGGTAAAGGAAAAGAAGAGGTCCATGGTACGGCTGAAGAGATGGAACATATCCTCACAAAAGAATTTGAGCAGCGCCTCTCCTCACTTCTCGATAATCCGACCCTTGACCCCCACAATCAACCGATCCCCAAAATTTGAGGTAGATTTAATAAAAAGTCCTTCACGGGTTATGTTTATTATTTAAACTTACTTATTTAATTGTTAAAAGGTCATCCAAACGGGCTGGCATTTTGTAGTCGATGGTCAGTTCTTTCACAACAAAGCTAACGTCTTCCCCTCTCTTAGGGAGTGATGATCAAATCCGTTTTCTCGTAACATTTCAGTACGAGCTCGCTCAGCAAATTTTAAGTAGTTAGCGTGGTAGACAATCCCTCCAGTGTCGGTATCTTCATAGAAGACGCGGAGTTTAAATGTATGGGTGTAAGAGATCATCATGAAAGTCGTAATGGCTCAATATGCCGGTGAACCAGATGCACATAATGGCGTCTTATTGGTCAAAGTTGCCTATGATCCCGATTCTTCTACCGAAAAGCAACGGTTGATCGAAATTGCATCAGCCATTCAAAACCTTCTTACCAAATTCAATGTAAAAATAAATTTTGGAGATGACCCTTTACAAATAGGAAATAATAAACCCCTAATGGAACGACAGATCCTCATTTTTATAAATCTCTCGGAGCAGAGAGAAAATATTCATAATCCACTCCTGGACCTTGTGAATTCTCTCCCAGAGCCCCACAACGTATACCCGCTTCCCGGTAGAAGAGCAAATCGCCCTGAAAGAACACTAGAAAGGCAGAATGCTTTTATAGCAGCCCCCGGTGATGAAGCTCCCTTGGGTAATTGATGAATCCTTACACAGACACCACGTTTTGGACTTTTTTTTCTACTCCGTTAAAAAGGATTTTCCTCTTTGTCAAAGGGGAAATCTCTTTTGAAGGGATCGCAACAGATGAAGTGCAGCTCATTGTTTTAGCTTTAGTCGGAGGAGCTTCGGCGATTTTGGGTACATGGCTCACCTTTCGTCGGATGGCCATGTTGGCCAATGCCCTTTCTCATACATTGCTTTTAGGCATTGTGGGGGCTTTTCTTTTATATCGAGCTTTTAGTTTAGAACCTGTCCCGACCCTTTTCTCTGTCCCTTTTTCTATCCTTCTTTTAGGAGGTATCATTGCTGGTATCGTAACTGCTCTTTTAACCGAATCGCTCCGCGCAAAAGTGGGTATTCAGGAAGACGCCAGCATTGGTATTGTCTTCACTGCCTTTTTTGCCTTAAGTCTTTTGATCATCAACCTTACAACTCGCAACGCACATATCGGTGTCGATGCGATTATCGGAAATGTGGACGCCCTGCAAAAGAGTGCAATTTTTGATGCGATTCCTTTGTTTCTTGGGGTTTTTATTTTTGAAACTCTCTTTAGAAAAGAGCTCCTCGCCACCACCTTTGATGCTCCATTTGCCCTTGGAGTTGGGATCCCTTCAGGTCGGATTAATTTCCTCCTGATGGGCATGACGGCCCTTCTTCTGACCCTTGCTTTTCAAGCCGTCGGTGTCATCCAAGTCTTGGCCTTCTTGGTAATTCCCCCTCTCTTTGCCGGCCGCCTCTCCCATTCGATTCCCACCATTCTTAAACTCGGCATCCTCTTTGCCATCCTTGTGGCCTTTATCGGTGTCGCCCTCTCTCGTCACCTCCTCTCTGTCTACTCACTCCCCGTTTCAACTGGAAGCCTTGTGGTCACCCTCCAGGCCCTCTTTCTCGCCCCCCTCCTCTTCCTTAAAAAGCTTGATTAAGCAAGATCACAGATCTAAAGGATCTTTTGAAATTAGTTGCAGTCGCCCCACAACACACGTAGGAAGAAGATACTAATGTATCGACTGCAGGAAGAGCAGCCCCTTTGGCCCTAACTCTCTTAGGGATGGCATTCTGTGTCACTACCCCAGCTGCGTACGCACAACTATGAGAAGTTTTCGGAGAGCATACATTTCGGAGCCTTCTTAGTAATCTTCGAGGGATTTACTCGATAGTCTAGCCGAATTGCGATCTCGGCAGGTGAAAACGAGACTTAATCCTGCAATTGCAGGAAATCATTGCAGGATTTTGCAGGATTTTGCAGGATTAGGTCATGGAAATCGAAGAGATATTGAAACAGCCCGAGTCAAAGGTACTGGAATTCAAGAGAGATCTTTCATCTTTGGACCCAATCCTTAAAACAATTATAGCTTTTGCCAATACAGCAGGCGGTACGTTAATCATTGGCCGCTCTTCAGATGGTAAATCAACAGGCATAAAAGAGGTTTTTCGTGCAGAGGAAGCTCTTGCAAACTCGATAACTGATAATATTCGACCTTCTATTCTTCCTGATATCGAGATAGCTACCGTTGAGGGTAAGGACCTTTTAGTTGTTAAAGTCCCTCATTGGAAGGCCCCTTTTTATCTAAAACGGGAAGGAGTGTCTAATGGAGTGTATGTGAGATTGGGCTCAACTAGTCGACGGGCAAGTCCTGAAATTTTGGCTGAATTACAACGGACCATTCTAACCCCCTCTTTTGACCAACAAGGTCTGTCTGAACTAACTAAGGATTCATTGAATAAGACAAATATAACTCGGGCGTTTTCTTCCGTAGGGAGAAAAATCCATGAAGAAAAACTCCGATCTTTAGGAGTCCTTGTCCCTTCTGCCCATCAATTTGTTCCATCCATCGGCGGCCTCATCTTGTTTGGAAAAAAAAAGGAGAGGCAACAATTTATTCCTGACGCAAAAGTGAGTTGTGCCCGTTTTCTTGGAGACAGCAAAACTAATATTTTAGACCGTTTAGACATCGAAGGTACGATTTTGGACGCCGTCGATGAAGTGCCTAAATTTATCTCACGAAATACACGACTTTCATCAGAGATTCGTGAAATTCGGAGAAAAGATATCCCCGAGTACCCTCCACTTGCCATCCGAGAAGCCTTGATCAATGCGTTAGTTCATGCTGATTACTCACAAGAAGGCTCTCACATCCAAATCGCGATTTACAATGATCGCTTAGAAATTCAAAACCCTGGAATGCTTCCCTTTGGCTTTACCCTTGAGGACCTTAAAGCTGGAGTCAGCAAGGTAAGAAATCGAGTCCTTGCACGAGTCTTTCACGAACTTAAGTTAATGGAGCAATGGGGAAGCGGGTACAAGAGGATGGTAGAGGCTTGCGAAAAGGGAGGCTATCCCGAACCAAAATGGGAGGAACTCAGCAGTGCAATGCGGGTAACTTTTTATCCCCACCCAATTTCCCGCACAGAAAAAGAATCGCAAGCCACCCACACTCCTGAAAGTGAACGTAAAGATTTAATTTTGAGCTTTTTCAAGGATGGTAAAAGCCTTCCTTTTAGGGAAATTTATGTCAGACTTGCCCCTTTGGATATCTCCGAACGAATGTTACGCTACGACTTAGCCCACTTGAAAAAGGAAGGGTTATTAATTTCCGAAGGTAAGGGTCGAGCAACTCAGTGGAAAATCTGGAAGTAAACTATTTGAGGGGTTTTCGATGAAGGTGTATCTTAACTGGCATCTAAAGCAATTTGCACCACAAGGCGTTCGGAATTTAGTAATCTATCCGCTGCCTTCTCTGACGACTCCATGAACGCTTTTAAAACTCTTCTACACTGTTCATCATACTCTAAGTTTAAAACGGTGGAAGAAATGAAAACTTTTCCAATCGTGCTATTTTAAAAGATCTTAAAAAGTTCGATGGCGACTTCTGTTAGAAGAAAGAGAGCAAGAGGAATGACGAGGTAACGGGAAAAAGAGAGAGGTCCTTTTCCTCGGACTGCCATGGCAATAGGTAGGAGACCGAGAAGAAGTGCACAGCCGATACCGCCGGCGAGATCAAGAGCTTTGAGGAATAGGCCAGGGTAAGTGAGGTTGATGAGAAAGGGGGGGATGAGGGCGAGGATAAGGATCCAGGGCTTAGCCAGGGTATAGCCACGGCCACGGAAACCATCTGCAATAAAATCTGATAGGCCTAAAGCAACACCGAGATAGGAGGTAACAAGGGCAGAGAAGCCAAATAGCCAACCGACACTTTCCAAGAAAGGCCATTTGATCCAATGGGTGATGGGGCCAATGGCTGAAGAGCCCTTTTGCAGCGCCTCCTCCAAACCTTGAGGGCCGTGAAAAGGGACATTTCCGATCACGACAATTTGCCAAAAGATGTACACGACAAGAGGGATTAGGGTTCCTAACACAACGGCTATTCTTACCTTCGAACGATCCCGGTCAAGGTACTGAATCACACTTGGAAGTGTCCCCTGATAGGAAAAAGCGGTGAAGGTAATCGGCAGGGCATAAGCAAATTTGCTCCAGTCGCTCCTCTCAAAATGGCTTAAGTCGATCAAAGGAAAGCCAAGAACAACAAAAACGAGGTAGGTGGCAAACAAAAGGAGCATCAACCAGCTGTTGACTCTCCCCACAAGGGCAGCTCCTCCCCATAGGACAGGAAATAAGACAATAAGCGCCAAAGTTTTCAAAAAAGGGGCAGAAAAGGGAAGGAAAGTCCCGAATAGGTCGCCGACTCCCGCAATATACGCCGTCATTAAGCTGTAAAAGAGAAAAAGGTACAAAATGAGGGTGAAGATCTCCCCGCCTAAACCCAATGTCCTCTTAGAAAGGGTGAGCAAATTAGTTTGATCGGGGTACCAAAGAGTCACTTCCAGCAGAATGAGGCCTGTGGCCATCATCACGAACCAGCAAAGGAAAAGAAGAAAAAGGGTGGGGACAAGACCGAGCTGAGCCGTCAAAATGGGGAGAGCAAGCATCCCTCCACCAATCGTGGTCCCTGCTATAAGTAAAGTCCCTTTTAATAATTTCATTTTGTTGTGAAGCTCAGTAGTAACGTCATTTTAAATTTATTACCACAGAGCACAGAGAGACTCCCTCCTTCAAAAAACATTCTAACCGGGACGGAGTCTCTGTGATCTCTGTGGTAATAAAATTTAATTAATTTGGTTCATTCGACAGTGACAGCTTTGGCTAGGTTGCGAGGTTGATCGATATTGGCCCCTCTCTCAAGCGCAATATAGTAGGCCAAAAGTTGTCCTGCAACCGAGGCCAGCACTGAAGCCAATGGGTCAATAGTTTGGGGCACTTGAATCAGATCATCTGCCACACCATCAAGGGCTCGATGATCAACAGAGGAGACGGCCAAAACTAAACCATGACGGGCCTTAACCTCTTGTAAATTGCTTTTCATCTTCGGAAAAGTGGTTTGATTCGTGGTAAAAGCAACTGTTGGGCAAGATTCATTGATAAGAGCGATGGGTCCATGCTTCAGCTCGCCAGCAGGGTAGCCGTTGGCATTGATGTAAGAAATTTCCTTTAACTTTAAGGCGGCCTCTAAGCTCACAGGGTACATGTAACGACGCCCTAAAAAGAAAAAATTGTCG
Organism: Parachlamydiales bacterium; assembly: GCA_020050175.1. Taxonomy (GTDB): domain Bacteria; phylum Chlamydiota; class Chlamydiia; order Chlamydiales; family JAJFMK01; genus JAGVKY01. Next base: position 9,433 of record JAGVKY010000079.1, on the reverse strand, counting down.
TACTTGGCATATTTTTTGGCCAACTTGGCAATGTCCCCTTTTCTATCCAAAATAGTCTGAACTTCATCAGGCAATCGCATCAGACAATCTAAAAAAGCCTTCCCCTCGTCACGGCTTAAATGGCGCATTCTACCCATCATAAGAGCAAAAAGAGACAAAACCACCACTTGATTGGTAAAAGCTTTTGTGGAACAGACGCCAATTTCAGGCCCCGCTCTTAAAAAAAGCGCTCCATCAGCTTCACGCGCTAAAGTCGATCCTTGGACATTCCCAATCCACAGAACTGGAGCCCCTTTAGTTTTTAGTTCTCTAACAGCGGCAACAGTATCTGCTGTCTCTCCTGATTGGCTGATGGCAATCACCAATGTGCCAGGAAGAACAATCGGGTTGCTATACCTGTACTCAGAAGCAATTTCAATCTGAGTTGGCACTCGGGCAAGCTCTTCGATCATCATCGCCCCAATGATTCCAGCATGGTAAGAGGTCCCGCAGCCGAGGATAAGAACTCTTTCAACTTCCAATAACTCATGGATCGAAAGATTGAGCCCCTCAAGAGTTGCTGTGCCAAAGTCGTAATGGGTTCGATTGAAAAGGGCATTCCGAATAGCCATCGGCTGCTCATCGATCTCTTTTAGGGTGTAATGTTCGTAGTCACCTTTAGAGAAAACTTGATCGTGTCTTTCAATGATCAATGATTCCCTCTGAATGGGTGTGAGATCACCATCAAAAAGTTCCAAAACCCCCGCTTGTAGTCGAGCGATTTCCCCATTTGATAGAAACACAACATTCTTCACTTCAGAAGGAAAAGCATTGGGATCTGAAGAAAGATACGTTACACCCTCATTCATCCCGACAGCCAAAGGAGCATCTTTGCAAAAAGCTATGATCGTATTGGGTTCTTTTTCATGAATAACGCCAATAGCAAAACTACCTTCTAACAATGGCAAAGATCTTTGCACAGCACCCAAAAGATCTTCCTCGAAGTCCTTCGCAATGAGATGGGCAATAACCTCAGAATCAGTGTCAGAGAGAAATTTGACCCCTTTCGCTTTTAAATCTCTTCTTAAAACCTCATGATTTTCGATGATTCCATTGTGGACGAGGGCGAGAGTATTCTTTTCATCAAGATGTGGATGGGCATTTTCTTTTGTAGGTTTTCCATGGGTAGCCCAGCGGGTATGGGCAAGGGCTAGTTTATTCCCTTTCATTCCTTTTTTTTCAGTTGCCTCATCAAGTGTCGAAATTTTCCCGACTTGCTTCTCAAAAATGATTTTGTCATTTGAAAATGTGCAGACTCCAGCTGAATCATAACCTCGGTATTCCAGTCTTCTTAGCCCTGACAGCACCGCTTTGACAGACTCATCTAACCCAACACAACCAAAAATCCCACACATTCTTAAACCTTACCCCCGATCTCTTTTTGAGCTGAATCTGCAATTTCATGAGCAATTTGGGAAACAAGCTTTGGATTTTTCCCTTCAACCATCACGCGGAGAGTCAACTCCGTCCCTGAATAGCGAACCACAACGCGCCCCCCCTCGCCGAGCTCAGATTCCCCTTTGGAAATTGCCTTTGAGGTAAGCGTTAAATCTTGAAGTGAAGGTTTGCAATGAACCTTTACATTCAAGAGAACTTGGGGAAATTTTGTCACAAAGGCCGCAAGATCAGAAAGACGTGTTTCAGTTTCGATCATGATTTTTAAGACCTGAAGAGCCGAAACAATCCCGTCACCTGTTGTGTTTTGTTCGAGGAATATAAGATGGCCGCTCTGTTCGCCCCCGAGATTGGCCTCTTGTTTCAACATCTCTTGAATCACATACCGGTCGCCAACGCCTGATTGAGTCACTTGGATCCCAAGGGACTCCATGGCTTTCAAAAAGCCCAAATTGCTCATTACCGTAGATACAACCCGGTTGTTTCTAAGTTCGCCGCGCTGCTGCATATCTCTAGCGCAGATGGCTAAGATCGTATCGCCATCAAGCACATGCGCATTTTCGTCGATCAAGATCACCCGGTCGCCATCGCCATCAAGCGCAATGCCAATATCAGCCTTAAGATCGATTACCCCTTTTTGGGCCGTTTCGGGATGGAGGGAGCCAACTTCATGGTTAATATTTAGACCGTTTGGATGATTGCCAAAGACATGGACTTCAGCATCGAGCTCCTTAAAGACTAGAGGGGCCACTTTATAAGCTGCACCATTGGCGCAATCTAAAACAATTTTTAAATTTCGAAGAGAGCGTTTTTTAGGAAAGGTCGCTTTAGCAAATTCTATGTAGCGGCCATCGGCATCATTGATCTTGGTGTTTCTTCCAATCTCATCATCGTTCGGTAAAGAGGTAAGATACCCTTCATTAGCAACTATTCCCTCAATCCTCCTTTCCCAAGCATCGGAAAACTTAAACCCTTCGGAGGAAAAAAATTTAATCCCATTGTCGTGAAATTGATTATGAGAAGCACTGATGACAATCCCCGCATCGGCTCTATAGGCTCTAGTAATAAAAGCAACACCTGGTGTAGGGAAGGGGCCGACCATTAAGGTATCAACGCCCATGGAGCAAAGACCCGAAATCAGGGCATTTTCAAACATGTAACACGAAAGACGGGTATCTTTGCCGATCACAACCCGGGGCCTTGCATGTGTTTCGCGAAAAACTTTTCCGGCAGCACGCCCTAAAGCTACGGCCATTTCAACCGTCATGGGATAGAGATTCGCTCGGCCTCTAACGCCATCTGTTCCAAAAACTTTTACTCTTTCGTCTAAAGGGATCATGTCTAAAATAGGAGACTATTACCGAGGCAAAGCGAAGTTTGCAATCGCCTCTAAATAGTAAGTTATTCTATTATTTTACACTCTAACGATTTTTCTAAACGCGTGCACGAGCCGGTCCTTTATTCTCCACATGCGCATCATATCGATGCGAGCCTCATTGATCCTGATGCCTTAGAGGTTATCCGAAAACTTCAAGATCATGGACATGCCGCCTACTTAGTAGGTGGTGGTGTCCGCGACCTTTTGTCTGGGGTAACCCCTAAAGATTTCGACGTCTCCACTAGCGCAAGACCCGAAGAAGTTAAAAAAGTTTTTGGGAGACGCTGCCTCCTCATTGGCCGTAGATTCAGATTAGCCCACATCCGTTTTGGCAAAAAAGTGATCGAAGTGGCCACTTTTCGACGCCGTGACTCCGATGAAGGGGAGCTGATTGTAGAAGACAATGCTTGGGGTACACCAGAAGAAGATGCTCTAAGAAGAGACTTCACTTTAAACGGTCTTTTCTATAACCCCCTTGATGAAACAATCATCGATTTTGTGGGCGGAGTTCGAGATTTAGAAAGAAGAACTTTAGTCTCTATTGGCGATCCCCTCATTCGCTTCCGTGAAGATCCTGTTCGGATGATCCGGCTTCTAAAATTTAAGGCCCGCTTCGGCTTTTTGATCGACGATGAAACCGAAAGAGCCCTTAACACTTTAAAAGAAGATATTATCAAAAGTTCTGAGGCCCGTGTTCTCGAAGAGATCATGCGGATGTTGGAGTCTGGTCATAGCTCCTCTTTCTTTCGCCTCCTCCAAAGTTCAGGACTTCTTCATCTCATCTTCCCCCACTTAATTCCCTTCATGGAAGGAGAAGAGGGCGAAACAATCTTTGCCTATTTATCCAAAGCTGATCTGATTCAAAATCAATTTGGGAAAAGCGCTCTGGAAAGGCCGATTTTAACAGCCTGCCTCCTCTTCCCTATTTTTGAAAAAGAGCTTAAAGCAGCCCAAGCCTCTTCCGAGCAACCTCTTCATTTAGGGGAAATAACTCTTGCCGTCCATAAGTTAATCCACGAAGTTGTGACAACAAGTTTTTCCCGTTTTCCTAAACGTCTCTCTGCTCTCATGTCGCAAGTCATGATCAACCAATTCCGCCTCACCCCTTTAATTCCCAAAAAGGGTGGTTTTAAATGGCGCTTTATCGAATCAAGAGATTTTCCCGACGCTTTAAAACTTCTTAAAATCCGGTCGCTCCTTCAACCAGAACTTAAAGAGATTTACGCTAAATGGATGGAGGCCTTCAAAGAAAAGGCCCATAAGGGAGAAAGAGCTCCTCGACAACATCAGTGGCACCATCCTAAGAAGAAGTGGAGCGGAGGGAATCGGTGAGGACCCTCTCCCTTTCCTCGGGCGCAAAAATATCTTTTTTAGGGCCTCCCCTTGATGTAGGCCCCCTCCCAGCTCTTTTTTATTTCACCATGTCCCACAAGGATTCTCCCCTGCAGGATCCTTATAACCAAGTTCTGATTCCACTCCATGGCGCCCCTATCCGAATTTTTTCTTGGGACTTGCCTTTCCACCCGGTTGGGGTTGATCAAAATGAGGGGCTGGAAGCTTGGAAAAGGGCGCATGATAAAAATGAAGATTTTTTAACTCCATTTGTCGAAGAGTCTATCGGTTATCTTAATGAGCTGAAAGAGCGAGGAGTCCTGATTCCTGGGGCTGTAACAGCAGCAGGCCTTTCTCGAGGGGCAATGGCCGCTTTTCGGATGGCAAGCGCTACAGATCTCATGGATGGAGTTGTTGCCTTTGCCCCTTTAGTCCAATTCCACGGACTTTCCTTAGAAAATTATGCAGAACCTCTCGCAAAAAAATGGATCCGGGGCTTTGTCAGCTTTAATGACGAAAGAGTTCAGACAGAAAAAGTGGTCCATTTTTTCCAAAAAATCGGAGAAGTTGCCAAAAAACAAAGAGTAATAAACCCCGATATTCAGCTTTTGCTCTATCCCTCCATAGGCTTTAAAGGGCATGGGACACCAGAAGAGATTTTTATTGCCGGCGGACAGATTCTCTTAAAAAGGCTTTCCTGATGAATTTTCCCTCTTTAAGCGTTGTCATCCCTGTCAAAGATGAGAAAGAAAATTTACCCACGCTTCTTGCTGAGATCTTTGCTGTTTTAGAGCCTCTTGCAGAATCCTATGAGGTTATTGTTGTCGATGATGGGTCAATAGATGGAACACTTGCTCTTCTTGAGAATATGGCCCAATGCACTCCAGTCTTGCGCTATCTCTCTTTTGATCGTAACTATGGGCAGACGGCTGCTTTTCTAGCTGGCTTTAGAGCGGCTCTAGGTCCCTGGATTATCACTCTCGACGGAGACGGCCAAAACGACCCGAAAGATATCCCTCACTTGCTTGCCTTAAAAAATGAAGCTGATCTTGTTGTGGGGCGAAGAAAAAAAAGAAAGGACAGCCTTACAAAGCGTCTTATTTCCCGTGTCGCAAATGCAGTCAGGAGTAGGCTTTGCCAAGATGGCGTTGAAGATACAGGCTGCTCTTTAAAGCTCTTTAGGAAAGAGGCTCTTTCTGGCATTAAGCTTTTTAGAGGAATGCACCGCTTTTTTCCTGCTCTTTTTCGGATGGAGGGGTACCGCGTGGTTCAAGTGGATGTCAGTCATCGTCCCCGTTTAAAAGGCAAAAGTCATTATAATATTTTTAATCGTTCCTTAAATCCTATTTTTGATCTTTTCGCTGTTTATTGGATGAGAAAGCGGAGAGTGGAGCCCCGTATTGCCAAGGAAGGTTAAAAAAATTGTACGATCTGATTGAAGCGTTGCAACGAAACCTCTATTTTTTAGGCGTTATTTCCAGTCTCTTTTTTGGCGTACGCTTTTGTATGCAATGGTGGCAATCGGAAAAAGAAGGTCGCTCAGTTGTTAACAAGACCTTTTGGCAGCTTTCTATTTGGGGAAATCTCTCCCTAGCTCTTCATGGGGCATTCCAATTCCAGTGGCCCATTGCCCTTCTACAAGGAGCCCAGGCTGTCCTTGCCAAGCGAAATTTAGAGTTAATGAGAGAAGAACGAGCTCCCATTAAAACGGTTTATTACCAACTAATCCTGACCCTTTTATTCCTTTCTCTTTTGACAATCTCTCTCTCCTATCTGAAAGGGGAATGGGAATGGATGAGAGTGCCAAGCACTCCATGGAGTGAAAAAGGGCATGAGGTTTCTCAACTGTGGGAAATTTTGGGTGTTTTCGGGCTCCTCCTTTTCTCATCCCGTTTCTTTGTTCAGTGGTGGGAGACAGAGCGCCTCGGAGAGAGCCACTTATCCCCAACCTTTTGGAGTGTATCTCTGATAGGAGCTTTTTTTTCTTCCATCTATTTTTGGTATAGTTGGGATTTTATCAATTTGATGGGCCCCATTTTTGGATCGCTTTCAGCTGTTCGAAATCTTATTTTATCCTTACGCCGATGAACACTGCCGCATCTATAACGCTTAGCCAAGCGCTCTCAGCACCCATAGCTGCAAGCGAAGAGTTTTTTCTTGTGGCGGGTGAAGCAAGCGGCGATCTTTTAGGATCTCACCTCATCAAAAGCCTTAAAAGGGAACTTCCAAAACTTCCTCTTGTAGGTGTTGGAGGCCCCCAAATGGTCAAAGCGGGCCTCATCCCCATTGGCTATTACGAAAAAATGCAAATCATCGGCGTCTGGGAAATCATCAAAAATCTCCCATCGATTTTAAACACCTTAAAACAGGTCGAAAGAGAGATTTTGACCCGTCAGCCAAAAGGAGTCCTGTTTATCGATTTCCCGGGGTTTAACCTCCGTTTAGCAAAGAATTTGCGAAAGGGGGGCTACAAAGGGAAGCTGATCCATTTTGTTTCGCCGACTGTTTGGGCTTGGCGCAAGAATAGAATTAAAACAATTGTTGAGAATTTGGATCTCCTGTTCACAATCTATCCCTTTGAAAAGCCATTTTATTCTTCCACCCCGCTCGAAGTTGAATATGTTGGCCATCCCCTGATTGAACATTTGCAGCAGGTGAACTATGAGCCTCAGTTTGAAGAACACTTTGGAATTGACTCCGAGCAACCTCTTCTAGCGATTTTTCCTGGAAGCCGGAGGGAAGAGATCAATAGAAATCTCCCTCTTATCGTCCCCATTATTGAAAAGTTTCTAGACAGCCACCCCTCTTATCAAATAGCCTTTTCTGTTGCGCAGAAAAGCTTTTCCGAATTGTTGAAAAATGGGATAGGCAAAAAGTTCTCTTTTGTCGAAATTCCCCCTTCCCACACCTACGACTTAATGCGTCACGCCAAATTAGCGATCGCAAAATCAGGAACTGTGACATTGGAGCTGGCTTGGCATCAAGTCCCGACTGTTGTCCTCTATGCCCTCTCGCCCTTCGATCGATTTTTAGCTAAATGGTGGTTTAAGTTAGATCTTCCTCATTACTGCATGGTGAATATTTTAGCCGGCACTACACTTTACCCTGAGTGGATTAAAGAGGGGGCTCCTCCTGATAAAGTTCTTGCCTCCTTAGAAGAGCTAATCGGGCCAAGGGGTGAAGAGGTTAAAAAAGGGTGCGAAGAGGTCTGGAATCTATTGCGTCCACCAGGTTATCTTCCTCCTACTCAACTTGCTGCAAGAAAGATCCGGCAAGTCTTATCTACATGAGAACGCTCACTTTTAAACACCGCTTAGTCGCAGCTTTTATGCTAATGGTCTTAAAATTGATTTTTAAGACATGCAGAGTTCGCTTAAAGGGAATCGAACATTTTGAAAAAACCATTGGAGAGGGGTCTGCCATTCTCTCTTTTTGGCACGACAGCATGGCGATTGTCCCCCCCATCTTCAACCGCTTTTGCTTAAAAACAAAATTTATTGCCTGTATCAGCAACAGTCGAGATGGGGATTGGCTCCATGCCGTTGTCTCCCGCTTCCCTCAAGCCGACAGCATTCGCATTGGACACAGAGCACGTGCAAGGGGCCTTCTGGAAATGATCCGTGAAGTAGAAAAAGGAAATAGAACTTTGCTCATCACTCCTGATGGACCGAAAGGCCCCCCTAAGACCCTTAAAGAAGGGATTCTCGAAGTCTCTCGTAAAACTGGCACCCCCATTTTGCCTGTTTCATGGAAGAGCTCTTTTACATTTAGATTTCGGACGTGGGATCGTTTCCGCGTCCCCCTCCCTTTTTCTACTATCGAAGTCATCATCTCACCCCCTGCAACTACTGCGGAGGCCATTCAAGAGGGGATGAATCTCTACCCCTGAGTAGAGAAGCGTTGTAAATCCCTCCTATTTTGTGGGTTTAAATAATGCCGAAGAGCCTTTTTTAGATTTTCCCCTGCCACCCCCCTCTATAAATTTCCGGTTCAGAAATCTTCGAGAGATAAGCTGAAATCGATATAAAGATTAAATTCATTTGACAGAAATGAGGCCACCGCTCCATAAATTAAGTCTTTGAACATCGTGAGGTATATATGAATTTGAAAGATCTAAAATCCCTGGCTCTACTTGCTATGACAACAGCTATTTCTGCTGGCACTACACTATCTGCAGAGGAGTCCAATCCTGGCTTTTCATCTGAAAAAGCGTTTCTAGATTGCTCTCAGCACGCCCTTTATCGGACAACAGGTTGCTGCAGCGACAAAGACTGGGACAGCCGTCGCACTTATGATTCTCATCAAGAGAGAGTCTAAGACTTGAAAGAAGCCTCTATCAAGAATTTAGGGATTGGTGTTTCATTTCGCGTGAAACACCTTCCTGACATCCAAGGGACTTCTGTCCCCATCGATTGGTTCGAACTTATTACCGATCAATTTCTTGTAGAGACAAAAAAAAATTCGCTAGCCCTTGAATACCTTGTAGGTCGTTATCCTATTATCCTACATGGTGTTGGCCTTGCAATAGGAAGTCCAATGCCATTAGATTTTGATTACCTAGGGAAGGTTAAGGAGCTCGCAAAGCGAGTTAAGGCTCCTTTTGTATCTGAACATCTTAGCTGGGGGAAAGTTCCTGGAGCCAATTTTCATGAACTTCTTCCACTTCCCTTTACCTGGGAAGTAGCCGATTATGTCATCGAAAGAGCAAAAATAGTTCAGGACTATCTTGAGCTCCCCTTTGCTTTAGAAAACATCTCCTCCTATATGGAAGCAGAAGGGAAGGAAATGAGCGAATGGGATTTCTATTCCTATATTGTTGAAAAGTCTGAAACTTACATGTTACTGGACGTTAACAACATTTACGTGAATTCAAAAAATATTTGATTCAATACAGATGAATATCTCTCTTCCATTCCATTTGAAAAAATCCTCCAAATCCATTTGGCAGGACATGTTGAAAGTGGTAATTGGATTATAGATACCCACGACCAATCTGTTAGAGAAGAGGTTTGGGAACTTTATAGCCAAGTGTGGGCAAAAGCAGGCTGCCCAGCAACTCTTTTAGAGATAGATGATGAAGCTTCTTTATCTTTTGAAGAAATGTGCTCTGAAGCACTTAAAGCAAAGAAATTTCAAAAGAAATCGCTAAATGACTATTCCTGTATCACTTCTTAATTGGCAAATGTTAGTCACTCACTTTTTGCTGAACTCTTTCACGGGAAGTGGCGATGATGGTCTCCACATGTACAAAGGGGCCTATAAAGAAAAATTCCAGAAAAGACTCTCCAT
>JAGVKY010000127.1 GCA_020050175.1 Parachlamydiales bacterium | reverse complement strand
TGGGCTATTCTTTGCACAACACCTAGTTCTTCTTCCTCGTAGACCGGTGATCGGTCTTCCATTCCTAAAAACAGAGTAAAATATTTTTCTGAAGCGAGGTAGTCGGGAAGATATTCGATGACAATCTCCCGATAAAGATTTTTTTGTTGTTCAGCTGTCAGATCAAGTCGAAGAAGATTGGGATATCTTTTTTCGAGAACGTTCTTTTCAACAAGAGAGGATACTACCGGAAAAAAGTTTGGCAGCAAATCATTTACAACCGTTTCCTCGAGACCCTTTTGTTGGTCGGGTGTTAAATTATTCCGTTTGAGATCTGGGAATTTAGCTTCTAGATTCATTCGGTCCGCTTTTGATAATACTAACGGAAAAAGATGGGGACTTATAGTTCCTAAATAGTGATCGCGGAAAAAGCTGGCGAGGGGATTGGGGAGCTTTTCTTTGACAATGAGCGAAGGAAATTCAAAAAGTCTAAGCTTAGGATTTAAAACTTTTTTTCGATTGTAGAGATCTAAATAAGCATTCTTTGCTCTTTCAAAATCAAGATTTCCTCGAAGGGAGGAAAGAAGAGGGTAGATCTCAGGCGACTTGTCCACTTGTCCTATCAACATAGAAAGATGCCGCTCTGAGGATAGGAGGAGAGGTAAAAGCTCCTGGATCATTCGCTGATATAGAGCATTTCTTTCATCGTTCGATAGATTTTCATCTTCAAGCCCAGGGAATTGTAGCTCGATTTGCGCCTTGGTTCTTAAAGATTTAAGGACAGGCAAAAGAAGTTCCATGTGTTCTAAATGGTTCACGAAGAACTGAACTAGCTTGTCTTCTGTCCCTTCATTCCGAATAAGAGTGTATTTTGCCGCTGCTGAAACTAATTCTCCCGGCCTCCATTTTTCAAAGAGATCGCCGACAAACCTTCTTTTTACTTCTTGAAAATCCTGACTTTCATGAAGGGCATCCAAAAGAGGGTAGAGAAGACGTTCAGTCTTATCGACAGCTTGTCTTTTTTGTAGAGGACCCACTTTTGCAGCTTTAGTTCTTTTAAGGAAATCGGCCTCAAGGACTTTGGCAAGCGGATCGGCAGCAGCTTCAACCGATGGTCTTTGTTGCATAGCCTCTCCCACCTCATCGATATACAACTCGTGGAAACGACGCCTAGCCTCAAGGGATATCCTTGGGTCAAAATAAGGTTCAAAGTTAATAGGTGTTATGGGAGAAAAACTGGTAATAAAGCGCTTAAAGAGAGATTTCTCCTCAACACCTAGATCGGATTGATCAATTCGTTTGGCAAAATTCCCAATGGATCCAACGATCGGTAAAAAGCCATAGACATGTCTAAGCTCTTCTTGAGTTTCAGCTGAATTGATTTTAGAAATTCTTAGCTGGAGATTCTCACCGATTTCTTGCAGGAATAAGTGATGGAAAATTTTTTGAGCTTCAGGTGTCATCATCCGATCAAAATAATAATCTTCGGGAGGAGTATTTGATCTTAAATTGGTCAATCTTTCGTAAAGCCCTTTTTGTTCTAACTCGACACCATTAATAAAATTTTTAAAAAGATTTTTTTGAACAGGCATTAACTCAGATTCCTCAATTCTGACAACAAAGGAATTGAGTGCATCAATTTTTTTAATAAAGGCATACATCTCCTTTAGTTCGAGCCTGCTGGCTGGCGAATCGAATTCAGGAGAAAAATCAGGCTTTGCCTCTTTTAATTCTTCTACAAATAAGTCGATAAAATAACGACGGGCTGCTAAAGAGATTCTACCATCAAAAAAAGCCTCGTATTGGATGCAATCTGTATGGAAACTTTGAACAAACGTTCTAAATAGTATTTTTTCTTCCTCTTTCAAATTTGAATGTTCAATTCTCTTGTCAAAGCTAACAATAGAACTATGCTTAAAGAGAAAACTAAACCAATTTTTTATTTCAGCCCGATATTCCTTGGAATCGCTTCTAACAATCGGGAAAGAATGAAGAAGATCTTCGATGAGTTGCTCAGCATCTTCTTGCGCTTTGACTTTAGTAGCTGCAGCAACCGACTCAGAGACCCAATCGGTCAAAGCACCCAGTTCTGGAGCTAAAACTTCAACTGCTTCAATAGCTAATGTTTCAAAACGATCGATATCAGCATGATGCGTTGGGGTAAGATCTTTACCCCCTCTAGCGCGCTCTTCTTCTAAAGCTTGATTACCTTTATCTTGAGGAAATAGGGCACCAACGGTGCGATGGAATCTTCCGGATCGAATCAGTTGGGCAGAAGCTAAAGTAAAGCCATCCCTTTCTCTTACCTCACCCCCAAACTCAGCAAAAATCTTTGTCGCAATATCTTTTATTTTACTGATGATTTTTCTTATACCGACAGAAATTGTCTCAACTATTCCAAGGTAAGTTTGAGCGATCGTATTAAGAATGCGATCCGGAGGAGGGATTGGCATAACTTAAATGTCCTCCCTTTGAAATTGCTCGGCAAAAATTTCAACTAATCGGTAGTTATAAAGCGAATGTAAAAAGAAGGCCTTTTTAATCACATTTCCTAAACCTTTGACAATACTAGCTTCTGGCAGGATCTTTTTGACAATA
>JAGVKY010000073.1 GCA_020050175.1 Parachlamydiales bacterium | reverse complement strand
CTATGCTAGATTTTGGCACAAAGTGCTCTATGATTTAGGTCTTGTCCATACAAAAGAGCCTTTCCAGAAACTTGTGAACCAAGGTTTGATGGTCTCGCGCTCTTATCAAAGAAGCAATGGAATCTATGTCCCAGCGGATGAAGTGGAAGAGAAAGAGGGGAATTATTTCCTCAAAACGACAGGGGAGCCTCTTCGTTCTCAAATTGACAAGATGAGTAAGTCGAAACTCAATGGTTCAACCCCAGATGAGGTGATCGAAGAGCAGGGTGCAGATGCTTTAAGACTCTACGAAATGTTCATGGGCCCTTTTGATAAAGAAAAGGTCTGGAACAAAGAAGCTGTCACAGGTTGCCGTCGTTTCCTCAACCGTTTTTGGGAGACCGCCCTTTCGGACAAAGTTTCTGAGGAGGGGGATGAAGAGGGGTTAAGACTTGCCCATCGTCTTCTCCATAGTGTGACGGCAGACATCGAAGAGCTACAGTTTAACACGGCTATCGCGAAGATGATGGAGTTTATGAACGGCTTCGTAAAAGTGGAAAAGATCCCAAAATCTGCTGTAAAAATTGCCCTCCAATGCCTATTTCCTTTTGCTCCCCACATGGCATCAGAACTCTGGCAAAAATTGGACTTTAAGGAAAATATCAACACTTGCCCTTATCCGGAAGTCCATCGCCCTTACTTAGAGCAATCTGTTGTTACCTATGTCGTTCAAGTGAATGGAAAAGTGCGTGGCCGTTTTGACTTACCAAAAGACCTAACAGAAGAGGCAATCCTTAAAACAGCCAAAGCTCACCCTCAAATCCAGAAATATCTAGTCGAAGGGGAACTCAAAAGGGTCATTTTTGTCCCCAATAAGCTCCTAAACCTAGTGATTGGATAAAAAACTCAATGCAAAGAGACAAAGGCGAGAAAGAAACTTCTCCTGCATAAGCAGGTTTTAAGAAGGCGGAGCTTCTTTTTCGTCTTTGCGTCTTAGCGTTTAATTTTTGAAAAAGCCCAAGGCCTGCTTAAAAAGATCTTTGACTTTGTAATTATTGTAATTGAGGGCGGGTGGAAGGGTGACGGGGACTATAGGTCCAGGCTCGTCCTCTTTTTCAACTTCGGGTTAACCATCGAGATCTAAGACGTCATAAAGATCTTGGAAGGCCTTTGTTGCGATATCTTGGGTGAAGGGAACCTTTTGACCGTTATGTGTCACCTTTTCTCCCATAGGCCCCACATATTTATTGTCTAACAGCCATTTCATTAGGGTGGGACACTCACGGTTATCGTTTAGGACAAAAGTTCTTTTCACAAAATTTGGATCTTCAACACATTTTTGTCTTTCTTCTGGAGTATCTTTTTTATTTTTCCCCTTTAAAAAGGAGGAAGCTTGAACTCGGAGAAAAACAACCAAGAGGGCATTAGCTCTAGCGATGGGATCCTGTTTTATTTCGAGATTTGGAATGAAGTCATCTTTAATCAGATCAAGCTCCAAGTTTTGAATGGCCTCCATTGTCGCTTGCATGCAAGGAAGAATATTCTTACAGGCTTCCATGACTTCTTGTAGTCTACGATTAATGACCAAGGTAAGTACCTTTATCTCACTTACAATGACATCTAGGTACTTAGCCTCTTTTTGTTCTTGGGTAAGTTTCATCCCCATGTGTTCAATTTGTTCTTCATGGATCCACCAGCCAAGGCCTGCTTCGGCATTAAGCCTATTAAGGATTTGTCTGGGGGTTCCCCCTTTGACAATAGCAATTTCCACATCTCTAAATCTTTCAAGACGTTTCTTAAAGCCCCTTGGATCAAGACTAGGATCTAAATTCCCAATACGCTCAACTTCCTCTAACAACTTCTTATAATTTTCCTGCACCTGTCTAACCTCTGGGGCATTTGCGTCCATTATTTTAGGATGAATAGGAGGTCCTATTGGATCTGGAGCGGGTTTTGGAGGTGCAGGCCTATTTCCCTGCGGTGCAATCGCTGGAGGTACCCAAGGCATTGGATTAATGATGAAATCGAAATGTTTTCGACCAGTTTTTTGCTCACTCATCATAAAGATAGCAATGAGGGGGAGAATGATCGTGGCAAGAGTGATGATCTTAAGAGCGATTAACCACCAAGGTTGAGAAACCCTAGTATGTCTAACGGCTCTTTTGAAAAGACGGACCGCTGGACCTAAAACATCATCGGGAAGGAATTCGTAACGATCTTTTCCATAATGGAAATACCCTTGGAAAAAATCTCTCTCTAAGGTGTAACCATTTTGGGGGAAAATGGGAATATTGGCGTTAATTACCATACGGTCCCATTTCCTCCAACATTGTTCCTAATCCCTTTAGACCTTGTATAAATTATCGTCGTTATTTGCGGCGAGCTGCAGGTCCTGCGCGACGAGCGTCTTCCTCTTCAAGTTCTGCGGCTAGCCGCTCTGCAGCAAGGGCGTCAGCCACAAGCTGTGCCGCTTTTCGTTTTGCTTCATTTGGATCCATTGCCGCTAGTCGTGCAGCTTCTGCAGCTTTTTCGGCTGCAAGAAGTTCCGCCACCATCCGTGCATCAGCTTCTGCTTGGGCAGCATTCTCTTGGAATCGTGCCTCAGCTTCAGCAATGAGGGGATCTTCTGGAAGATCTTCTAAGTTGACTTCATCAAGACCTAAAACATCTTGATAGATACTATCTAAAGTTGCTTCAGCGATCTGTTTTGTGTAGATTGACTCTGGTACGCCGTTGTGCGTAAATTTAGTGGTCATAGCACCCACATAGCGGTTTCGCTCCATCCATTCAAGAATGCCAGGGATGGTAAAGTGAATTTTTTGGAATCTGTCAGTTCCAGAAAGAGCTGCTCGTGACTTAGGGGTACTTTCCAACTCTAGGGCTTTTAACTGAGCATCGGCTTGTTGAAGTAGAAAAGCTTTCAAAAGGGCATTGGTTCTCAACATGGCATCTTGATTTCTCGTTAAGTCTGGGATTAAATCTTCGACACTTTTATTAGGATCGGCATTTTGACCTTGTGGTACGATCCCGTTGTACTCTTCCATTAACTTTCCAAGAGCGGTCATCGTCCCCTGAAGGCAGGGATGAGCCTTGTGACAAGCTCTCATGACTCTTTCCATAGAAGTATTTTCGATCATCGTATGGAGAATGCCAATCTCATTGGAAACAAGTTCAATGAAGCGGGCTCTCTTTTCCTGATTATTCTTCCCTTTCATACCATCTGCATTTTCACCATGGAACATGGCGGCATCAGGGCCCATCGTTGCGTCAACGCGATCAAAGATGTCATCCGGCGTGCCACCACCTTCGATGGCAAGTTCTATTTTTTTGAATCGTTCAAGTCTGTTTTTGAAGCCATTAAGGTCAGGGCCTCCTTCTCTTTCAGCATCTCTGACGTGTTGAGCGTATCTCCTCTCAACTTCTGCTAATCGATCTTGGACTGGGCCTGCTGGTATTTGCGCTGCCGCCGGTCCTGCCACAGGAGCTGGTACTGGACCGGGAGGCGGGGCAAAAGGGGGAGCTGCCTCGGGAAAAAGTTCAGCAAATATTTGAATGATATTGGGGTTTGGAGCTGGAGGTTGAGGCAGCGGCCATGGGTTTGGGTTAATGATGTAGTTTTTGTACCATCGGTTTGACCGGGAGTCCAAAAGGATCAAAAGTCCAATGATAGGAAGAATTATGGAGGCGATAGCAAGGATTTTAAGGGCAATTAACCAGAAAGGTTGAGCCACATGAGTTAACCGTACGGCAACATCCCTATCAAAGTTGCCATGAGGGCCTAAAAATATGCCAGGAGAAAGTGTGACATAACGATTATTTCCGTAATAAAAGAAGCCTTGGAAAAAATCTCTTGAGAGGGAATAGCCCGTTTCGGGATGGATTGGAATATTAGGTGAAATAGCCATATGATTTTTAGTTCCTAAAAAGAGAAAATTCTACAGAGAGATTGTAAAAATCATTTAAAGATATAAATTTAAATAAAAAAAATTTGATATACACCACTCACTCCTTTTTAAAAGGAGAGAACAGTATAGCACAGATTAAACAGCATCGCCTACGTCGAGAGCTCCATTTTCTTGGATACCAATGACATAATCACCTGCTAATTGTTGATCCTGCTCTGCTTCAAGAATTGCCTCTTCAACAGGAACTTCTTCCAATTCCACATCTTGCAGAGCTAAAACGTCCCGATAAAGGAAGAACAAAGTTTCTCTCGCAATTTCTCTTGTATAAACGGAGTTGGGAATATTGTGATGGGTGAATTTAGTCGTAACAGCTCCCACATACCTGTTTCTTTCCATCCATTCTAAAATCTCCGGAGCATCGCCGCCCTCTGTTACGTTAAAATGAATCTTTTGAAATCTCTCATCCCCGGCAAGCTTACCCCTTATATCTGGAGTGTTGGGCTTCTCTTCTGCCTTTAATTGAGCATCTGCCTGTTGCCGAAGGAAGACTTGTAAGAGAGCGCTTGTTCTTTGCTCAGCATTCTGATGAGTAGCAAGCTGCGGGATTAAATCTTCGACATTTTTATTTGGGTCAACATTTTGGTTTCCAAATCCAATATTATTTAATTCCCCCATCAAATTTTGGAGAGCAGTCATTGTCCCCTGGAGACAGGGGGCAGCAAGTTCACAAGCTTTCATGACCTCCTCCATCGAGGTCCTGTCGATCAAAATATGCAGCACGCCTAACTCGTTTTTGACGTTATTAACGAAAAATTCTTTCTTTTCTTCTAAGGTGAGCTCAACTTGTCGCCCATTGACCATTTTTTTGGCCTTTATATCGCCGACATTTTCCCCATGGAAAAACCAATTTTCACGACCTAAACTATGGATGACTCTCTGATAAACCTGGCCTGGCGTTCCCCCTTTTTCAAGGGCGATTTCGATCGTTTTGAATCGATCCAAACGGTCCTTGAAACGCTTGGGGTTAAATTTATTTACGCGATCGATCTCTTTTTTGTACTGTTGGTATCTTTTTTCAACCTCGGCCACTCGGTTTTGTCCTTGTGGGTCCAATTTTATAATTAAATTTTGATGTTTACGAAGAGTCTGGTTATCCAAAAGAGCAAAAAGGCCAATGATAGGAAGAATAATCGTGACGATGGAGATCACTTTTAAAACAATTAACCACAAAGGTTGTGAGATCCTTTCGTGTCTTATAGGAAAATCGCGATCGGCAATCTCAGGAAATTGGTCGGGCGGTAAATATTCGTAACGATCTTTTCCGTAGTGAAAATAACCTTGAAAAAAATCTTTGGCGTAAGAGTAATCGCCTTGTTTAAAAATGGGGATGTGGGGACTGATAGCCATATTCTTTCTACTTCCAAAAAAGCTAGAAAATATATAGACCCTTTATAAAAATTTGTTAAAGGGGAGAATAAATTTTCGACTAATCATCAAACTCGACGTAGTATCTCCTGTTTTCCTCAGGAGCATAAAGAGCGAGTTCTTCCGTGAGAGGAGTCAGTATTCTGCGAAAGGTTTGGGGATCGTAGCATTTGACTTTTGGAGTTTTTTCGCCCAAAAAATCATTAGCTTTCATCCAGTCGAAAATGTCTTTGACAATATAATTTCGATTCTAAAATTCTTTATCTCTAATAAATTGCAATCGGGTTCACCATGCGAAAAGATCGTACGTCCTTAAAAAGCTATGGCTCGCTCCGCTCGCCACAGCTTCTAAAGAAGGTTAAATCCAAGGCCCCTGCTTCCTTGACTTGAAGCTAAAAAATT
>JAGVKY010000087.1 GCA_020050175.1 Parachlamydiales bacterium | reverse complement strand
TGCTGGCTGTTTTAGCAGATGCGGCTCGTGAGAAGGGATTGGAGTTTTAGGGATGGCGAGACACAACGAACCAGAAAAGAAAAAAGAAGGCGACCTAGAGGAAAAAGTTCTCTACATAAACCGCTGCTCTAAAGTTGTAAAAGGGGGTAGAAAATTTAGTTTTTCAGCCTTAATTTTAGTTGGCGATAAGAAGGGAACAGTAGGTTATGGATTTGCTAAAGCTAACGAATTGACCGATGCGATCCGCAAGGGTGGCGAAAATGCACGTAAAAACCTAGTTAAGCTTTGCTTAGAAGGGATGACACTTCCGCACGAAGTGAATGTCCGCTGGGATGGTGCGTCGATTGTTATGCGTCCTGCAAAATCTGGATCAGGTGTCATTGCTGGTTCACAAGTGAGAGCTATTCTTGAGTTCGCTGGCGTCAAAGACGTCATGGCGAAAAGCTTAGGAGCAAGCAACCCTTTGAACCTAGTAAAAGCCACTTTTAAAGGTTTAAAATCTCTTGAAACTAAAGAGAATATTGAGAGAATGAGAGGCGCAGAATAATTATGACGGATCTAACTTCTCTAAAAAACACATCAAGACCTAGCAAAACTCGCAAAAGAGTCGGACGAGGTCCAGGTTCCAAACTTGGAAAGACGTGCGGCAGGGGTGTGAAAGGTGCTGGTTCCCGTTCTGGCTATACTCGCAGATGGGGATATGAAGGCGGTCAGATGCGTATGCATATGAAGATGCCTAAGCGTGGTTTTAGCAATGTACGCTTCCAAAAAAGACTAGAGTCTGTAAATCTTGGTATGATCCAAGAGCACTTTGAAGATGGTGATGAAGTCAGTTATGAGACTCTCTTCTTCAAACGCCTCGTCCGTGGAAATGGCTATGGCGTAAAGCTCTTAGGTGATGGTGAAATCACTAAAAAGGTCGTCCTTTTTGTAGATGAAATCTCACAGTCAGCAAAAGAAAAAATTGAAAAAGCAGGAATCGAGGCTAAAACCCCCGCATTCTAACTGATCGGAGACCGTTTACGGTCTCCTAACATTCGAAGCTCTCCCTAACACACGGGGTTCTACTCACCTATGTTTCAAAGCCTGCAAAAAGTCTTACAAATACCCGAGCTCAAACAGAAGATAATTTTTACAATTCTGATGCTCATTGTCTGCCGGATCGGTGGGTTTGTACCAGTACCGGGTATCAATGGCGAATTGGCCATGAACTATTTTCGCCAAGCAACGGGCGGATCGCAAAATCTATTTCAGCTCTTCGATATATTTTCTGGAGGAGCTTTTTCTCAGATGACTGTGATTGCACTTGGTGTCATCCCCTACATTTCGGCATCTATTATCATGCAGCTGTTGATGGCCCTTTCGCCATCTTTAGTTCGTGAGATGCAAGAGAATGCTCAAGCGGCAAGACGAAAGACAAATCAGTGGACACGTTACTTGACGATTGTATTATCGCTTGTCCAATCCTTTGTTTTTGCAAGATATGCCTTAGGAATGAATCTTTCTACTCCAGGCATTATCAATCCTGAGCTCATAAGCAACACCTTGTTTGGTGTTCCGGCGCTATTTTTTGCCTTAGTTATGTTCAGTATGACCACAGGAACCATGTTCCTAACTTGGGTCGGAGAGCAGATTACTGATAGAGGGATAGGAAATGGGATGAGCTTGATTATCACTCTTGGTATCGTATCATCTCTACCTTCTGCAGTTGGTCAAGTTGTACAGCAATTGAATCTGGATTCCCAGACTGCGGGTCAAATGAACTTAATAACCGTTGCAATCTTACTTGCGATGTTTGTATTAGTGACACTTTCGACAATTTTAATTGTTCAAGGGACAAGAAAAATACCTTTGCAATACGCACGCCGTGTTGTAGGTCGTCAGGAAGTGCAGGGGACAACCTCATTTATTCCACTAAAAGTGAATTATGCAGGTGTCATTCCGGTGATTTTTGCCTCTTCGCTTTTAATGTTTCCGGCCACTATTGCACAATTCCTTGGCCAAGGAACATGGTTTGCAAATGTAGCTTCCTATTTTACGCCTGGAACGAGCATTTACATGCTACTTTACGTGACCTTGATTGTATTTTTTACCTATTTTTGGACTGCAACTCAGTTTAAGCCAGATCAAATTGCCTCAGAAATGAAGAAGAATGGGGCGTTTATTCCTGGTGTAAGACAAGGCAAACCGACACAAGATTACCTTGAAGAGACAATGAATCGGATCACCTTTTTGGGTGCGATCTCTCTTGCTCTTTTAGCCGTTTTACCTAGTATCGTAGGACGATTTATCGGGGTGTCTCCATCTATTAGTTACTATTTTGGTGGAACAGCTCTCTTAATTTTGGTTGGGGTAGTCCTTGACACTATGAAACAGATCGAATCACACCTCATCATGAAACGTTATGATGGCTTTGTGCGAAAAAGTCGTATGAAACGCTAGAGACAAATGCAATTGGATTTTGTAATTGACTCTAGATACTTAAGACCCGACTTGCTAAAATATTACTCATTTTCCCTAGGAGCCCTAAATGCCACGGATTATCGGGATTGATATTCCAGATAAAAAGCGACTCGTCATCAGTCTCACTTACCTATTTGGGATAGGTAAACATTTGTCAGAGAAGATCTGCGAGCGCTTAGGACTTGATCAAAACATGCGTGCAGAGAAGTTAACGCAGGATGACATTGCTAAGATTAACACTCTTCTACAAGCAGAATATGTTGTAGAGGGAGATTTAAGACGCGATATCCAAAATAACATCAAGCGTCTGATTTCGATCCATTCCTATAGAGGAATGCGCCACCGTCTGAAGTTGCCAGTAAGAGGTCAAAGAACAAGGACCAATTCACGGACTAGGAAAGGTAGAAAGAAAACCGTTGCGAACAAGAAAAAATAATCGTTGATTGAGGAGAGAGATCTTTGAACAAGCCAGTAGCAGGTGCTAAAAAAGGGCCTAAAGCAAAAAAAAGAGCATTACAAAACGTTCCGTTTGCGATTGCCCACGTTAAAGCTACCTTCAACAACACCATCATCGCTATCACCGATCCGTCGGGGAAAGTGATTTCTTGGTCATCAGCCGGGAAGGTGAATTTTTCAGGTTCGCGTAAATCAGCTGCTTTTGCAGCTACAGTTGCAGCTCAAGATGCTGCAAAAAGCGCCCAAAGTTATGGCGTGAGAGATATTGAAGTGAATCTTAACGGCCCAGGAGCCGGTCGTGAATCTGCTGTGAGAGGATTCATTGGAGCAGGATTGAATGTGACGGCGATTCGTGATAAGACGCCAGTTCCTCACAACGGATGCAGACCCCGGAAAAGACGTCGCGTTTAACACGAGAGACGATTGAATTAGTCGTTTCACCAAAATAAGTGCTGGAGTTTTAATAAAAGATGACCCTTCCTTACGGAAAGTTTGAGTTACCCACAAAAATCACGGTTGAAGAGAAGAGCAAGACTGCTAACTTCGCTCGTGTTGTCCTAGAGCCTTTTGAAAGAGGTTATGGGCATACGGTTGGCAATACCATGCGCCGTATTCTATTAATTTCGATCGAAGCGCCTGCGATCATTTCCCTTTCGATAGAAGGGGTCCCTCATGAATTTATGCCAGTTGAGGGTGTGATTGAGGATATGACAACGATCGTCCTTAATTTGAAAGGGGCTCTTTTAAGAAAGCTCCATTTTGCGGACAGTGATCGACAAGGTGGATCGAGGATTTTGACAACGCAACTGGATATCACCAAAAGTGATATTGATGCTCACAAAGGAGCATACCCAGTTAAGTTAGGAAGTCTCTTAAAAGATAAGACATTTGATGTGATCAATCCTGATCTTCACATCATGACTGTGACAAAACCATTTAAGCGTCAAGTTGACCTTAGAGTGGCAATCGGTCGCGGTTATGTCCCATCTGAGAGACACCAAATCTTTGATCGAGTTTCTAATGAGATTCTATTAGATGCAGCTTTCTCACCGGTACGACTTGTAAATTATATCGTTGAGAACACAAGGGTCGGACAGGACACAGATTTTGACCGTTTGATTTTTGAAATCACAACTGACGGACGTATTTCTCCGACTGAGGCATTGACATTTGCAGCTCAAATTGCTGTTAAACACTTTGATATCTTCAACAAAATAAAGTCATACACTTTGACGTTTGATGAAGAGCAGGGTGAGTTGACAAGTGATGATGATGAGACGCTTGATAAGCTTTCGCTTGGTATTGATGAGATTGAGCTTTCAGTCCGTTCAACAAATTGCCTAGTTGGCGCCAATATTGAAACGATTGCCGAACTTGTTTCGATCCCTGATCGGAAAATGTTGGAATTTAGAAATTTCGGTAAGAAGT
Organism: Parachlamydiales bacterium; assembly: GCA_020050175.1. Lineage (GTDB taxonomy): Bacteria > Chlamydiota > Chlamydiia > Chlamydiales > JAJFMK01 > JAGVKY01. The sequence continues at coordinate 3,121 of JAGVKY010000087.1, read as the reverse complement.
CCTTGAATGAGATCAAGGCTAAATTGACAGAAATGGGACTCCATCTTGGGATGGATCTTTCTCGCTTCAGCATCACACCTGACAATGTTAAAGAGAAAATGCGTCAGATTCGTGAACAACGCCGGACAAGGAAAGAACTTGCCAAGGCGGAAGAGGAAGCCCAGTAGTCTAGGAGAGGTTTATCATGAGACATCGCAAACGCACCTTAAAACTTAACCGTACCTCTTCTCACAACAGATGCCTTTTTGCAAATATGCTAAAGTCTCTGATTGAGAATGAAAAGATTGTGACAACTATCCCTAAAGCCAAGTGGTTAAAGCGCTTTGCTGACAAGATGGTGACACTCGCTAAGCAAAATTCATTAGCCAGCCGGCGTCGCGCAATTGCTGCTTTGATGATCCGATTTAACGCTTTGTCTACTAAAGAGGCAAGAGCGGCAAAAGCCGGTGATTTTTCAGCGTATAACACTGACCGTAAGGTTGTTGGTAAGCTCTTTGATGAGCTTGGTCCCCGTTTTGCAAACCGTAATGGTGGCTATACGAGGATTATCCGTTTAGGAACTCGTGTTGGGGACAACGCTTCCCAATGCATAGTTGAGTACCTGAGCGCATAAAGCTAAAAAGAAAATGAGGGAAACACCCTCATTTTCTTTTCCTTTTGTGTTCTTGCCTGCTATAACACTACCTTTAGATGAAATGGGGAACCAATGCGCATCAAAGTAGGGATTAATGGTTGTGGAAGGATCGGCAGGCTTTTTTTAAGACAAGCTTTACAAAGAAAAGAGCTTGAGATCGTAGCAATCAACGATCTTATCGATGCAGATCATCTAGCCTATCTTCTGACTTATGATTCTGTGCATGGTAGATTCCCCCATCTAATAAGTGTAGAAGGTGAGTTTCTTGTCGTAAATAATCACAAGATTCGAGTAACTGCTATTCCTAAACCTGAGGATCTTCCTTGGGGAGAACTTGGTTGTAGTGTAGTCATTGAATCTACTGGTCGTTTCACTTCGAAGGAAGATTTGGAGAAACATCTCCAAGCTGGTGCGAAAAGAGTTATCTTATCTGCACCTGCTAAAGGTGATATCCCGACTTTTGTAATGGGTGTGAACGAAAAAAAGTACCGTCCACATGAGGATATGATTGTCTCGAATGCCTCTTGTACGACAAACTGTTTAGCACCAGTTGCCAAAGTCCTTTTGGACAAGTTTGGAATAGAAGAAGCATTGATGACGACGGTGCATGCCCTTACGTCGTCTCAGACGACAGTGGATGGTCCTTCTCGTAAGGACTGGAGGGGTGGACGAAGTGGTCTTTCTAATATTATTCCAGCCTCAACTGGGGCCGCGAAAGCGGTAACACTTTGTATCCCCGAACTTAAGGGTAAACTGACAGGGATGGCTTTTAGAGTCCCTATTGCAGATGTTTCTTGTGTCGATTTGACAGTTCGTCTCTCTCGTTCTACGAGTGAAGAGGAAATTGCTAAGGCGATGAGAGAAGCATCAGAGGGCCCCATGAAGGGGATTTTAGGTTATACAGAGGATGAAGTAGTTTCCTCTGATTTTATAGGCTCCACCTATTCATCGATTTTTGATCGAAAAGCCGGGATTGCGTTAAACGATAGGTTTTTTAAGGTGGTAGCCTGGTATGACAATGAGATGGGGTATGCTGCAAGAATCGTTGATTTGATTCTTTTCATGGCTGCCGCGTCGTAACATTAAAGAGTTTTTTTGTGGATTATACCCGCGAACCGATCATTGAAACAGTGATCACGCCGAAAGAGGGTTGCAAACTAGTACTGCGTAATACAAAAGGAGCTTCGCAAGAAGAGTATTTTGTAGATGCGGTTGAGGTTGTCACCTTTGGCACAACACATTTCTTTCGCTCACTAGAGAGACCAAAGCCTTTTTTAATTCCAACGACAGATTTTGAAGTCTTGGAAGTGAGAGAGCCTCGGATGATCTTAAAGGCCCCTGGCCAAGACCGTTCTGCTAAACCTGTAAAGGAGAGCCACCAGCCTCCAAAACAGCAGCAACAGCAGCAGAAGGAACATAAAGAGCCTAAAGAGCAAAAAGAGCCAAAATCTCTTCCTCCAGAAAAGGTACAGGCTGATGCAGACCAAGGTCAAGGTGGCGACAGAAGACGTAACCGTCGTTCGTCGCGCCGTCGTGGTCGTGAAAGAGAAGATGGTACACCAATCCCTCCAGGGGAAGAAGATGCTAATCTTCTGGAAGGGGAGATTCCGCCACCACCGCGTTTAATTTCGCCTCCCCCTACTCTTATTTCAGAAACACTGACACGTTACCGTGAAAGTGAGGAATTTAAAGGTGCATTCTACGATAAAGAGGCAGAAAGAGAGTCCCCCTCGGCTCTTGAGGAGCCTATTTCACCCTCGCGCCCTTTTTTTTCAGAGAACGGCGATTTTAGTGAGGCGGATGATCTCCTCTTTAGAAACAGACCTCAAGAAGCTTCTCCGAATCGAGTAAAGCCGGAGACAGAAGAAGATACCTCAGACCCGTTCGACAACCCCCCCCTCATCGACGATTGACTTGGTCTTTCGGTGATCTTTGAAACAAAAGCGACGACAGCCTGTCATATACAGTGCAGTCGGCGCTTTTTTTTCAAATCTCATCGGAAATCCCGTCGTCAATCTTTCCTTAAGGCTATAGCCCTTATTTTAGTTTAGGAAAAATCCTTAGGGAGTCTAAAATGTGGCTCCGCACCGCTCGGATGGTGGAATGGTAGACACTAGGGACTTAAAATCCCTTGCTCTTTATCGGGCGTGCTGGTTCGACTCCAGTTCCGAGCAATTTTTGGCTTGTTCTTTTCGCGAGCTTTAAAAGAAAAGGGACGACAGCCTGCAAAGCAGTGCAGTCGTCCCTTTTCTTTTAAATCTCATCGAAAATAACGTCGCCAAAAACCTAGTCTTTAGTCTTTCGGCAAGCTTTGATAAAAGAGCGCCGACAGCCTATCAAATACAGCGCAGTCGGCTCCCTTTTCTCAAATTTATTAAGGATTTTTAAGGCGTTGTTGAAAAACTCCTAAATTGAAGGTGGCCTCCCCCTTACTTCAGATTTTTCAATTTAAATCTTTCCTCTTCGCGGCATTCCTTGTTTGGTTAG
>JAGVKY010000158.1 GCA_020050175.1 Parachlamydiales bacterium | reverse complement strand
CAAAAATGGCTGTTCAAGCTGAGGCAGATGGGTTTTTAGAAGCTGTATACAGAAGTGTGCCAGGTATAGGTGCTGTAGGAGCTCGAGCACTGGCTAACGAGCTTGGGGATATAATAGTCCAACACCTATCGGAACAGAAAGGGTAAAGGCTAAATCTGCACCGACTTTGGCCTCCACAAATCCACCAACCATTCGCATAGAACCTTTCCTCTTTTTACTCAAAACAGAGCGAGCAAAAAGAGGAACCATCAGCTTACCTATTGAGCTCACAATCTTCGTTTTTGCAATGCCCCATGAAATAACCTGACCAACCACAGCGGGGACATATCATTTTGGACCTGGCGATATCACTGTAACCCATTTCTGGTGAGGGGATAAAGCAGCCTGAACTATCAGAGAAAAGTTGTGGTAGATGTACACATTCAACCTCTTCAGAAAGAACTAAAAAAAGACCTTCTGAGGTGGGAAGAATTTGGCTTTCATTTAAATAAATTTTCCCTTCCTCAATCTTCTTTACACAGTTTGATTGGTGATTAAAAATTTTTCCAATCTCTACACAACAAAATGAACTTTCCACATTTTGACATGAAAAGGTGAGTACCATGCATAATATGGTAAACAAGAATGTTTTCATAAATGACCTCTTTTAAGTCCATTAAAACGACGTTGAACACTATTTTTATCCTGGCTTTTTTGTCAACAGGCCTCTCTTTTCTTACCTCCTGCAATCGTGTCGAAGTAAAAAAAAGTCCCTATGAGCTTTCAAATGAAGAACGGGAATGGATGACGAAATTTTTTGGCTACATAATGTTTTTTGAGCACGGCATTTACACCTTATGGGGATCCAAGCCCATGGTGCAAATAGGGATCTTGAATTTGAACGTAACTGAAGAAGAAATAAAGGCTTGGGAAGATTCTCTTACTGAAGAAGAAAAAGAAAATTGTTTTCAAACAGTGGATCCAAATTTTGATGAAGATTGGGAAAAGTGGGTAAAAATCAGAGATCGCTTCCCTATTAAACGATTTATATTTGCCAAGTCGGAAATTTACTCAAATGATGAATTTTCTCAATATTATTTTGTAGATATCGTAAAAACCGCTTTGGTCATCCAGGAAAATTACAAAATCTTTCGGGATGTTGTAGGTTTTGATTTTCATCCCCTGGAAGTAGTGTTTGAGCTAAGGAATGATAAAACCCCTTTTTGGGAAAAAATCAAAAACAGCTCCTCTAATTCCCTAATATGGGGACTTCTTTTTGGTTTTGGAAAAGAAAATTCTCAGCTTTTTTATTGGAAATTTTTTGATCGCCCAGATGGCTTGGCTGATGATTTTTTTGACAATCTTCCCTATGCTGGAACTAATGAAGGTCTAAAAGGTTTTGTTGATTTCACTATAGATTATCTGCATATTCCTGGGTTTATCTCATATTTCGAGGACGATGATGTTGTTAAAAAATATCAGTTAGAAACCGAGACAATTCGTCATATATATAAGGGTAAAGACTTTTTAGACGTAACATTAGAAAAACTTACAAACTATAGAAGAGATCCCCTTATTGATTTTAGGCAAAAAAGGGCATCTCTATCGTTAAAAACTCAGATCAAGTAGCCTGGAATAACAATAATGGTTTCATAGATGTCCTTTCTTAAATCCCTTAAGGCCATTCTAAACGCTATTTTTATCTTGGTTTTTTTGTCAATAAGCCTATATTTTCTCCCCAGGGCTTTTTGATGAGAAAGATTTGACAATGAGCTGTTGATTATAAATCGGCTTTTCGCATGCTCTTAGAGCAACAGCAGCGAAAGGCACTTATGGTAAAAAGAAAGCCTGGCGACACAAAGTTCGCAGAATTAATACAAGACATTGACTTAGATAGGTTTAGAGACACTGTCTTATCAAACTTTATCGATTTTGAAGACCCCCGCATCCCGCAAAGATGCCTCTACCCTCCTGCTTACCTATTCTTACTCATCCTTTGTGGTTATCTTAGTGGCTGCAATACAGTCTCCGACCTTACCCATTTCGGAGAATTGAGAGCTCCATGGCTCAGCTCCCTGTTAGGACGGGAGTTTACTCCCCCATCGCACAATACCCTTTGGTGGTTTTTATCTCGGATTAAGCCCAGCACGTTCAAAACCCTCATTTTTAGATGGCTAAGAGGTCTGCCTCAAGAGCTCAAAGATCAGCTGCTTGTTATTGACGGTAAACGATTAAGAGGGGTTTCTGACAATGAGCACATCTGCCATATCGTCGAGCTATTTGCAGCTGAATCAAGCTTGGTTATTGCTCAAGAAAAAGTACCTGACAAGGCATGCGAGAGCGGCGCTTTGCCAGCCCTACTTGATGCAATAGACGTCAAAGGAGCCATTATTTCAATGGATGCTCATTACGCTCACATCCCTGCGATAAGTGAAGTCTTGAAGAGGGACGCTGACTACCTCATTGGGATCAAGGGCAACCAACCAACTCTTGAGTGGGAGGCAAAAAACTACTTTGATCAGGTGAGGGATATCAACTATGAAGGGGTTGAAATAACACGTCTTGAAGGACATGAGAAGGGGCATGGCAGAATTGAGAGTCGATTGATAACAGTTACTAACGACTTGGAGCGGCTTCCCCAGCGAGACAAATGGCACTTGCAATCCTTGATAGAAGTGCGCTCAGAACGATCATCTAATAGGAAGATAGAGAGCTCAGTGAGATGCTATGGTTCTAGCCGAAAGGGGGGGGCAAAGGAATTTGCCAAATGGATCAGAAATCATTTTTATATTTTCCTCAACACGCTTCTCTCATTTTTTCAACCTTCACGGCTGTCTAGAGGGACTTATGCAACAACGCCTCGGAAGATAGTGATTGTGCTGGAGTCATTAATTGTTTAAATGATTTTTATGGGTCAGGAAAAAGTTTACAGGAATGCCGTAAGCTTATAACTCAGTTAATTCTTGAGATCAACTCTGCTTGTAGTACAGAGATGACTCTCAATGATGCCATTCTTGTGCTGCAAAATTATTTGGAGGCATCCAGTTTCTCGAGTGCATCCAGCAGGGAAATTCAGGAAGTGATTGAGGTGTTATTTCAAGATGCGACGTCATTGTCATCTCTAAGACCAAAATCCGTTGCAACGCAAAATGTTTATAATGAAAACATTGGATCCAATATGGCTATCGGCGGTGTAGAGGTTTTAGCCGGTGCTCTTTGCCTGATCCTTCCTTTTGCCGTTACGCAAGCAGTTGGTGTAGCCCTAGTTGGAGATGGATTCCGTAGAGCATTTGACGGAGTCCACGAAATGAATCATGTCAATGGGTTGGGGGACAATCCGGAAAATCGTCGATTTTTAAGCAAAGCTTTAGTACAGCCGAAATCACCGGCAAGTAAGAGAAAAGGTACGGCCTCAAAAAGTCATGGCAAAACGAAAAACAGGTCTCTGTTCCTACCCCTGGGCGTGTTGCGTCGATAAAAATGATTCGGGAAGATTATTCTCTAATCTCTATGTAAGTAAAAACCACAAAATCCAGTCTCATATATTTATTTTTGAAATTCCTATCGGACCCTGTTAAGCCCGAGAGAGTTAGCCTGTGGTTTAATCTGGAACAAATGCGGCTGAGAGGTGATCTTTAAATAGTGGGAGACGGCCTTTTCGATGGGGGCATCTAAGGTTAGCTTGCCATTTTCAAGGTAAAGACCCCTGTTACATAGCTTTAACAACGGCTCAATCTGATGAGCCACAAAAATCAAAGTAGCACCCCTTGCCGCAAGGGCAGCAACTTTTTCCTGGCACTGCTCTTGGAAATATTGATCCCCTACAGAAAGCGCCTCATCCAGGATCAAAATATCGGGCTCAGAATGAATCGCAATCGAAAAAGCAAGACGCGCTCTCATGCCAGAAGAGAAATGCTTGACGGGAGTCTCCATGAAAGGACCTACACTGGCAAAGGAGACGATGGAGTCCAAGAGTTTATCAATTTCTTTTCTTGTTAATCCAAGGATAATGCCGTTGAGATAAAGATTTTCTCGCCCTGTCAGATCGGGGTGGAAACCAGCCCCTACTTCTAAAAGGCTGGCCATCCGGCCAATAATTTTTGCCTCGCCACTGCTTGGGCGGGTCACTCCGGCCAAAATACGGAGTAAGGTCGATTTCCCAGCCCCGTTTTCCCCTAAAAAGGCCACTTTTTCTCCAGGGTGAATCGTAAAAGAGACCTCGTCAATGGCAGTGAAAGTCTTTTTTGAAACAGGAGGAGAAAAGGGGGATTTTAATCTCCTAAGGAAGCGTTGATAAAGATCCCGAATCCCTCCACCCACCGATGGATGGAGTGTGTCTATTTTATATTTTTTACTGAGGTTATGAACGATGATCGTCATATGACGTCTGAAAGTACCCTGTCTGTTTGTTTAAAGAAAAAGAATCCTAAAAGAAAGAATCCCAAAGTTATCCCCATCGACAAGAAGACAGAGAGGAGGAGATCAGGACTTGCGATGCCAAGCAAGGAATAGCGAAACCCTTCAATGATTCCAGTCAAAGGGTTCAAAAGAAGAAGTGTCTTTCCTCCCCCTTCAAATAAAGTGGTGCTGTAGCCTACAGGCGTTAGGAAAAGAGAAAGTTGAGTGAGGTAGGGAACCGCGATGACAATATCTCGGACAATGATCGATAGAGAGGAAACTAGAAGGGCAACCGAAAAAGCAAACGTTAAGAGTAAAGGGAGAAAGAACAGAAGGAGAAGATTTTCCGGTCTAAAACCGATTTGATAAAAAAGAAGCGGAAGAAAAAAAAGAAGCGAAACTGCGAGATCCATGCAATTGACAAGGAGATTGCTGATCACGAGGGAAACACGCGGAAAATAAATTTTAGTCAGAATGTCGTGATTTTGAATAAACGTTGTGCTTGAGGTTTGCAAGACACTAATCGACAGTTGCCAAGGGATAATGCCGCAAAGGACAAAGAGAGAATAAGGGGCCCCACCGGACGGCAACTTAGCTACCACGCCAAAAAGGTAAGTGAGGAGCAGGACATTTAATCCTGGGCGCAGAAGGGCCCACAAGATACCCAAAGAGGCTTGTTTGTAGCGGACTAAAATATCGCGCCAAACAAGGCACTTTAAAAGCTCTTTTGAGTCTAATAACTCAAGAAGGAGCTTGGTGAGCGATTTCTCGGGTTGGATAGAGATGACAGGTTTCATAGAGAGCCAATGCAAAAAGAGTATACATCACGCCACTTGCAAGAGAAAGGACGAAAGGATTTGTAGCGCCCGAAAAAACCCAACCAAGATAGAGAATAAAAAGAAAAAAACGGAGAAGGCTAAAGGGAGGAAGGAGAAAAGAAAAAAGGAGAACAACGATCGACCCAAAAAGAGGAATAATACCTAGCCAGCCGAATTGAGCAAAAATGGCAAGCCACTGAACCTCATAGAGATGTCTAGTGTCTAGATCCCGTATGACCTCTCGTGAATGTCCCCCCATGCCAAGACCTATCAGCGGGTATTTTTCTATCTCTCTGATAAGAGCAGAAATTTGGTCTTTTCTGGTGTCGTCAGATGCTTGGTTTTCACTGCTAACAAATCGCATCTCTACAATGTTAATAACTTTTTGAGGACCTAAAAAAATAACCGTGCAGGCCCCTGCAAAAACAAGGAGGTACAAACCCATAATAATTTTTTTTTGTACATCGAGGAGAAGGGCCAAAAGTAAGGCTGCAAGTCCGATCGCGAGAAAAACCCTTGAGAAGCCGATGATAATCGAAAAAATCGAAAGGGGGATGTAGAGCCCTACAAAAAATTTGGAGAGCTTCACTTTAAAATGTTCCCTTGCAACGACAAAGAAAAGCAGGAAGGGGGTGAAAAGATCGCAAGAGGTGAGGAGGCGCTCGAAACTATCGGCGACATTTAAAGTCATCAATCGTATGCCTGTGAATTCAAGAAAAGTCTCTAAGGAGATGATTTTCAGAAAGAAAAGGATCAGAAAAATAATTTTTATGAGGGAGTAGAGGGCATTGGAGTAGATCAATGTTTTGATCAACGTCGAAAAGGAAAAAAGCCCCCTTCTTGCCATGATAAGGGCCCCAAAAAAAGGGATAAAAGTAATAAAGAAAACTTTTGTTTGGTCGATCAGTGATGGCATGTGGGCAACTTCTCTATAAAAAGAGACGCCTATCCAAGCTGACATACCAAAAAGGAGAAAAAAGAAGCCGGTTAAGGGTAACAAATCTTTCTCTCCGATTTTTCTTTCTGATAGTAACCATAAGAAAAAAGAGGGTACGAAAAGTCCAAACCCGATGGCCTTAGGGTTTAGAAGTCCCCTTCCCCCCTCGGAAGGGGAAAGAAGAGCCGTCATAACTAGAAAGAAATAACTCGAACGGCAAAGTGTATTGAAAATGGGGGAAGAGATCACTTACTCTAACAATAAATTGCCTAAACAGGTACTTCTTAACATGGGGTCGATTCCCCGTTTTTGTTGAAGTTACCCAAATGACTGATTATTCATGATCTCAGAGGAAACGAATCCCCTGCAAGGGTTCTTAGCAGAAACAGTGGGTAGTTTCCTGCAAAACTTTTTTAAAGCGGTTAGAAAAGAGTTTAAACTCCATCTTCTCTTTTTTACCCTTCTTCTTGGAGAGGCCTCTTCTCTTTTTTTATTACTATTGATTGAGCCGATTTCTATAGCAGTTGCTTTAGTTGGCGCCCTTTTTCTCTTCACCCTTTTTTCTTATTTTTCCTTACGGGTCTATTTTGCCTCTGAAAAAAGGAGTCGCTTTCAAGAAATTCAAAAGGATTTTTTAACCCTTCTAAAGGGAGCCTATGGAGGAGAAGGGAGCACTCTAGAGGAAAGAAAATTTGTCACACTTGCCATTTTACAAGCTGCGGAGCAGCTGGAGGGAAAAGAGTACCAAATCTTTCCTTCCAGATGGAGGTGGTTTGAGGGTTTTCTTTCGACCTACTTTTGGCATGACATCCTGACCATCCGAGAGTCGCTTTTAAAAGCTGTGATTGAAGAGGAGATCGAGATGATCAAACTTTATCCTCTCGACCCAGAGCTTCATGTGGCCTTAGCAAATGGTTACACCCAGCTGGGAGAGCTCTACAAAAAGGAGCGGCGCGGGGGAGAAAAGTTCCAAAAGATTCTGCAAAAGAAGTTTTCGCAGGCAACCGAAAAGGCTCTTGTCGAATTCAAGATTTTGCGCCAGTACGATCCGAAGGATCCCTGGATCCTTTTCCAATTGGCTTACACTTTCGGCGATCTTGGCCGCAAAATAGATGAGCTGACTGCCTACGAGGAGGCGAGTCGTCTTCGCCCGCACGACCTCGACGTCTTGCAAAAGCTCGGCACCCTCTACTTCCAGTCAGATAGAGCACTCGAAGGCCTCGAAATTTTCGACAAGCTCCGCAAAGTCGACCGCGACCGCGCCGATGCCCTTATCTCCCATTATTCGTAACAAGATTTGCACGATTAAAAAGCCCTAAAGGAATTCAAATTTGGAACAGGATGGGCGGGCTCCCCCTGCCTTCCAAGAGGGGATATCATACTTAAATCCCCCCTTTCGAGCAGGTCTTTTACAAAGGAGAGATAATCCTATCGATTCGTCAGAAAGAGTCGGGGGGGCAAGATGAACAATCTCAGAAGAAACAAGCGAAAAACTAACAAATAAAAAGATGAAAAATCTGATGAGCATGTAAAATTCCATGTTATGAATCAAAAAATCGACAGGATAATTGTTAGGATGCCTAATTGGCTAGGGGATGCTGTCATGGCAACCCCTTGCCTAAGAGATATAAAGAGAGCTTTTCCAAGGGCGACTTTAACTGCGATGTGCCAAGGTGGAATTGGCGATCTTTTGGCAGGAAGTCCCTTCATCGATGATTTTCTTCGATTTAAAAAAATCTCAGGTTGGATTCACACCGGCACGCACCCCGATATTCTAATGCCCCTAAAAAAAGGGGACTATGACCTTGGCGTTCTTTTCACAAATTCCTTTTCTTCAGCCTACTGGTTTTGGCGAGGAGGGGTTAAAAAAAGACTCGGATTCAATACCCATTATCGCCGCCTTTTTTTAAATATGCCCGTCTCTTTGCCTAAGGACATTGAAGAGAGGCATCTTGTTGACGTTTATAAAGATCTATTAGTTCCCCTCGGGATTCCCCGCTCCGATAGCGTGCCTGAGCTTTTTCTTTCAAAAGAAGAAATTGCAGAGGCAAAGGCTCAATTAGACTCTTATAAAACCTTTCCAAACCAAAAAGTGATCGGAATTAATCCCGGAGCCGCCTTTGGTTCAGCCAAATGTTGGCCAAAAGAAAAATTTGATCGATTAATCGAAAAAATTATTGTCGAAACCTCCCATTTGATCGTCTGCTTTGGCGATCAAACAGGAGCCCCTTTGGTCCAAATGATCACTCAAGGGAAAGGGGATAGGGTTGTCAATCTCGCCGGAAAAACAAACTTACGCCAATTGATGGCCTTGATCAAAGAGTGCAATGCCCTTTTGACTAACGATAGCGGCCCTATGCACATTGCTGCTGCTCTTCAAGTTCCGCTAGTAGCCGTCTTTGGATCGACAAATCCCACTAAAACTGGGCCTTATGGGGGAGGAGAAGTGATCTATAAAAAAACTTCCTGCTCTCCTTGCTACCGTCGCGTTTGTCCTATTGACTTCCGTTGCATGGAACGGATAGAAGTCGATGAAGTCTTCCAGCGCTTAATCAAACTTGTATAATGAAAGAAAGACCTCCCCCACCTCCTGCTCAATGGCACGAGGGCATGCCTACACAGTCGGGTGCCGACGCCTTGAAACAAGGCAAAATCGCCCTCATTTTACTGGCTGGGGGGTCTGGTAGCCGTTTGGGGTGGGAAAAACCGAAAGGGACTTTTCCGATCACTCCCGCTAGGGGAAGAACCCTTTTTCAGCTCTTTTCCGATAAAGTGGATGCTGCATCCAAGCTTTACGAGCTGCCTATCCCTGTGGCGGTCATGACCTCGGCAAAGAATCATGCAGACACTGTTGCAGCCCTACAGCGTAATGACTGGGATTTTTGCCAGCAAAATGAGCGTCCCTTTCTCGATAAAGACAAAAAAACATCTCTTCCGCATACAGGCCCAGACGGAAATGGAAGTGTTTTTGAGGTCATGGCCAGTCATGGGGTTTTAAATCGTTGGAAAAAAATGGGGGTGTCGGTCATTTCTGTGGTTGTGGTTGAAAATCCTCTCAACGATCCTGTGGATCTTCAAGGGATTTCATTTCATATCGATTCAGAGAATGACATTACTGTAAAAGTCGTTCAAAGGGCTTCTCTCCAAGAAAAAGTAGGGGTGTTTGTCGAAACCGACGAAGGACTTCGGATCTTTGAATATACCGAGTTTGAAGAAGGGAAGGAGTTCACCTATGCAAATACCTCTCTTTATTTTTTTTCAATAGATTTTGCCCTCGAAGCAGGAATAAAGACCTGTCATCTTTCTCACCACCTGCAATGGAAAAAGGTTCAGGAAGAATTATGGGGATGGAAACAAGAGAGGCTGATATTTGACCATTTTTGTTTTGCAAAAAAAATTTCTGCCCTTCTTTATCCAAGAGAAGAGATCTTTGCCCCTTTGAAATCGTTAGATGATTTTGAGGGCGTAAAAAAGGCATTAACAAAAAAAGAGAGAAGGATCCTCGAAAAGATCACTCAAGTTGCACTACCATCTACTGTGATTGAGATCGACCCCGCTTTTTATTACCCAACACCCTCTCTTTTAAAGAAGTGGAGAGGTCGTCAGGTCGGGCCCGTCTCTTATGTCGATGCCGATCAGGAGAATATATAAATGAAGGTTGGGGTTTTAGGAAGTGGCTCTTGGGGGTTCACACTTGCTCTTCTATTAGCTTTAAAAGGGGATGAAGTCCTCGTTTGGAGTAGAGATAAGGAACTTGTCCGTCTCTTAAATAAAAAAGAGCCTCATCCTCTTTTTAAAGATGTTGCCATTCCTGAAGGGATCAAATGGACAACTGACATTGATGAGACAACTTTTAAAAAAGACCTCATTCTCGAGTCGGTGACCTCAGAGGGTGTGCGTTCCGTCTTTTCGGAAATCCCACGAACGAATCTTACATGCCCCATTGTGATCTCTTCGAAAGGGATTGAACAAGAGAGCCTTCTGACTTTGCCTGAAGTCGTAGAAAGTATTTTGGGGGGATATGCGAAAGGTAAAATAGCCCTTCTTTCGGGTCCTAGCTTTGCTCAAGAGGTTGTCCGTGGCAAACCCACCTCAGTGGTCGCAGCCTCAGAAAGCGAAGAGGTGACGAGGTTCGTATCACGCTGCTTTACAACCCCCTCTTTTCGTGTTTATCCCAACTCTGATTGGATCGGCGTTGCGTTTGGCGGAGCGGTCAAAAATGTCATTGCTGTCGCATGCGGCCTCTCAGACGGGTTAAAGTGCGGGGCCTCTGCGCGGGCTGCACTGATGACAAGAGGACTTCACGAAATGAGGAAATTAGCCGTGACTGCCGGTGGTAAACCCGAGACATTAAACGGTTTATCCGGAATGGGCGACTTGATTGCCACATGTTCCTCCACGTTGAGTCGTAATTACTCCTATGGAAAATTGCTCGCTGAGGGAAAAAGTGCCGAAGAGGCGCTCCATCAAATAGGGCTTGTTGTAGAAGGGGCCTACACTTGTAAATCTGTTGAAAAATTAGGTCTTCTGAAAGAGGTCCCTCTACCGATTACCTCAGCTGTACATGGCATTATTTACAAAGATCTTTCGCCAATGATGGCTCTTCAAGAACTCATGCAACGAAAAGTGAAAGAGGAGCATCTCTAACCATGCCCCAAAAAGTCATCACTTCAGACGAAATGGGAAGACTCGAATCTTTGTCCGAAAAGTTCGGCACTTCTCCCAAAGAGCTTATGGGGTATGCTGGGAGAAGAATCGCTTCTTTTACCCTCTCCTTTCTTGAAGAAAATGACTTAGAAAAAAAGGTCTACCTGCTGGTGGGCAAGGGAAATAATGGAGGAGATGCCCTCACTGCCGGAACTTATCTCTTGGAAAAAGGGATTGAGGTCGTGGGGATTCTTGCAGATTCAGAAGAATCTCATTCCCGCATCGCCTCTGAAGCAAAAACCGATTTTTTATCCCAAGGGGGAAGATTGTACCCCTTTAATCTGGTTCGAAAAGATCAAAACCCTACTGGGATATTTCTAGATGGGATTTTCGGAACAGGATTCAAAGGGGCGTTAAAGGGGGTCTATCAAGAGATGATCCTTTTTGCAAATAGAACAGGCCTGCCTATCTTAAGTATCGATATTGCTTCAGGCATTGGGGGAGAAGGGGTGCCGATTGAAGCTTCGGTGACTCTTTCTCTTGGATTCCCTAAAGTTCCTTCTTACTTAGGTGAAGGGTGGGATTATTCAGGCCATATGCAAACTCTTCCTATTGGTTTGCCAGAAGAAGTTGTTCATGGAGCAAGACCTCAGTTTTTATCTTTAGAAAAAGGGGACCTTCCTCAGTTTCTACCCAAGATTTTTCGAAGCAGGCATAAATACGAAAGAGGGTTTGTCGCAATTATAGCGGGCAGTCCAGGGATGACTGGTTCTGCCTATCTCGCCTCTTTAGGCGCTTTTAGGGGTGGAGCAGGCATTGTTCATCTGTATACGGAGGAAGGACTCGATGACGCCTTTTCCGCCCTTCCCCAGCTGATTGTGAAGCCCATCGATCAATTAGAAAAAATCGAAAGGTACGATGCTGTCGTTGTTGGTCCAGGTTTACTGCCAACAAGAGATGACATTTTTGAAGAAGTTTTCTCTCAAGCGAAAAAATTAGTCATTGATGGTGAAGCCCTTAATGCCATTGCTAAATTAGGGCTCACCCCTCCGTCAGAAAGCATCCTGACCCCGCATCATGGAGAGTTAGAGAGGTTGTTAGGTCGCCGCTATCCTCAAAGAACCCTGGAATGGTTTGACGATAGTAAAGCTTGGGCAGAAGAACACCGGGTTGCCCTTCTCGCCAAAGGGGGGCCTACATTTCTTTTTGGTGGAACACCGTATGTGATCCCTTTCGGTGATCCGGGAATGGCCACAGCGGGGTCGGGCGATCTTCTTAGTGGTATTTTAGGGGCTCTTTTGGCCCAAGGTCTTTCCTCTGAGCACTCAGCATTGCTAGGGGCCTCTATTCATGGTTTGGCAGGGGAAATAGCCGCAGAACTTGTGACTTCTTATTGCATGCATGCTGGCGATATTGCAGAATGCATTCCTGAGATATTTAATCTGCTTCTAAGGCATTAAAGATTTATATGAAAAAATATTTAATTATTTGTGTCTTAATAGGACTATGCTCTCCTATTTTTTCTCTCCCCCCTTTACCAAAAGAACAATTTTTACCTGCGAAAGCGCATATTTATTTTGGGGATGACCAATCAAACACTGGATTTTTTCATCTTTTTATTGCGATTACTGGCGCCCTAAGAAAATGCGAACAAGGGCTTGCATCCTGTGTCACAGTCAATTTCGGAAAATTTGGTTTATATTACTCTCCCGAAATGGGAGATAATTGGTGGAGTTATTATTTTGAACCCATAAAGAACGATTCGAAATGCACAAAGAATTTTGTTGAAGTGGGTGCGGGTTACCGAGTGGATTTTGTGAATTCCATTTATAATCAACCGCGAGAAGGAATTTTCAAAACGCTCTCTAAACATGTAAAAGTAAAAGAGCCGATCTTAAAAATTGTAGAAGATTTTGAAAGAGATTACTTCCAAGGCCGGTTTGTCATTGGCGTCCATTATCGGGCAACAGATAAATTTATTGCCGAATCTATACCCATTACCCCCGGTCAATTTTTTAAGATTTTAGACAAAGAAATGGCTCCTCATTTAGACAAAGACCCCCTCATCTTTATTGCTACTGATGATGCCAAGTTTTTGGAGAAGGCGATCAAACACTACCCTGGAAGAATTGTGTTTGCGTCTGCAGAAAGATCAAGCGACGGCAAACCCCTTCACCTGAAGGCAAAAAACCCCTACCAACAGGGAAAAGAGGCCTTAATCGATTGTTTGCTTCTTGCAAAAACTCAGCTGCTCTTGAGGACAAGTTCTAATTTAAGCCTAGTTGCCACTTGGTTTGGTCCAAAAATGCCAGTCATTGTGGTCAATCCTAACCCTTGGGGATATTGAGAAACTGAAGAGCATTATCATAAGTTTGCTCGGCAACAAGGTTTTGATCTTTCTGCAAAGTGTCTGAAAGAACAGAGAGAGTCTCTTGAATAAAAAGAGGCTCGTTCTGTTTTCCCCGCTTCGATTGTGGGGCAAGAAAGGGGGCATCTGTCTCTATCAAAATTTTATCAAAAGGAAGGTTCGGGGCAATATCCCGTAACGAGCCGCTCTTTTTGTATGTCAGGATGCCGCTGAAAGAGAGATAAAGGCCGTGATCAATCACACCCTTGGCCTCTTCCTTAGTTCCGGTAAAACAATGAAGAACACCTCGAGGCTGGTATTTTTTCAAAAGGGGAAAAAGATCCTCGAACGCTTCTCTGCAATGGAAGACAACAGGGAGATCGAACTCCTTTGCAAGACTTAAGGTCTTTTCTAGCAAATCAAGCTGAGCCTCTTTTGTCTCTTTTAGATAGAAGTACTCAAGTCCGGTTTCGCCTAAAGCATCAAGATGTCCCTCACGAGCAGAGTGAAAAATAGCATCCACATCTTCTTTAGTTACAGTATGAGCTTCATGAGGTGTGATAGAGGCGGATAGGTAAACATGATCAGGATAACGCTGTTTCATGACCAAACCCCGCTCCATCTCCACAGGATTAGTGGCTATCACTAAAAATTTATCCACTCCGCCATCCAAAGCACGTTGCAAAATCTTTTCCCAATTAGGAAACAGGAGGTCATCAGCGAGATGAACATGAGAATCAAAAATCTTAACCATAAATATCGGATAGGATTCCAAATTTGAAATCCTATCAAACTATCCTGCAATCCCTGTTTTTACCACGAAGGGAACCGGTTCTGCTTGGCATCAGCAACAATTGAAATAGCCTCGCTTTGATTTAAATTCATCAAGTAAAGGTCGCTTGTTTCATCTCCCTTGCGAGCATTAAAAATAAGATGCAAGCTGTTAGGTGCCCAGGTTGGGTTCTCCTTGTCGCCTGTTCCAAAAGTCAGCTGCCGCTCTTCCTTTTTTTCAACATCGTAGACCCAGATTTGACGGTCGTTATCTGCTCCTTTTGCGCAAAAGGCGATCTTTGTTCCGTCGGGCGACCAACAAGGGGCAGAGGCCTCTCGATGATGAGTTGTTAAAAGCTGGGGCTTTAGAGTGCGGATATTGGCCTCTTTTTCGGGGATCTTAAGAAGATAAATTCTTGTAGAACCATCTTTGCTTGAAACAAAAGCTAAATTTTTTCCATCGGGACTGAAGCTTGGAGAGGCCTGAGTAGCTTTTGGAAAGGTATAAATTCTCCTTGGAGGCTCTTTAGCTACCCCATCTTCACCCACTTCTAAAAGGAAAAGATCTGGGTTGCCTAAACTGTCATTAATAAAAGCTACTCGGTCTCTTTGTGGAGAAATAGCTGGAGTTAACTGGTTTCCTTTCAAGTAGGTGATTCTCTGCCGCCCTTTCCCTTCGAGAGAAGAAATAAAAATTTTTGGCTGACCTAACTCGTAAGAGACGTAAAGACAACTTTTAGGGTGGATAAGACAGGGGGTGACAACCAGGTGGTTGGAGTCCACTAGTATTTTTTGATTAGCGCCATCCCAATCAGCTTCCACAAGGTAAGAGTGGCTCCACCCCTTTTCATCCCGAATTTTTCTTGTAAAAATGAACCGTCTCGAGGCAATTCCCTCTTTGCCGAAGAGTGTTGTGTGAATAGTGTCTGCCACTTTGTGGATGGTTTGTCGATCAACCGAAAGCTGGCCTGTTAAAGGGACCCCCTCAAGAGCTTTGATCGACTGGTTTGTTGTGGAAAAAAGGGTAAAATTGGCTGTTTTTCCAATGACGTTGGAAGAAACGACGTAAAGAATCCCTTTGTCTTTCCATTCCAGGAGAGAAGCTGGGGTATTCCATTGGCCTGGGTGAGCTAACTTTTCAAGTTTACCGAGATAAGGAACGGCCTCTGTCATCCCATTGTGTCCCAAATCGAAGCGGAGAATTTTTTCGAGATCGGAAAGATACTCAGAAGAGAGTTCGCACTCCTTCGGATTGATT
>JAGVKY010000219.1 GCA_020050175.1 Parachlamydiales bacterium | reverse complement strand
GGTCCGTGATATACCCCCCTATGGTCCGTGATATACCCCCCTATGGTCCGTGATATACCCCCCTAATGAATTTTATGCACAGGGTTATCAATGTCCGTGATTCTTTCATCTAAAGTCCGTGATATACCCCCCTCATTTTCTTCCAAAGTGGAGTCTATTTTTTCTAACATTTTCTCTGTATTATCTATGGGGGTGGTTCGGCTAAATTTTACAAAACACTTTTGGTTCTTTTGAAGCCACTTCATCGTATAGTCAGGGATATCGTTAGCCATAACAGAGACTTTCAAGTCGCTTTTAAATTTTTTGAATTCTCTTTCACTTCCTGACTTTTCGTAGAGTTTTTCTAAGGAGAATTCCCAACTTTCCTCACTATTTCCAACATGTTTTCTGGCTGTTCGATAAAGGAATCTCTTGAGGGCTGAGGTTAAATCAAAATAAGAGGGATCTACCTTAAGTAAGGCTCCTTGGGCACAAATGCCATCATAAAGCCATTGTGATAGAGTTATGTGGACTTCTTTTATGTCTTTTCGTTCTGTATATCCCCAGCTGTCCAGAAAACCAAATCCAGCTCTGTATCTATAGTCTGCATTGCGTATTGTCGTGTCTATTCCAGTGAGTTGTAGCCTAGAAAGGCTATTTTCTAGGTCTTTTTGCTGTTTTTTCCCATCATGCTTGTGCAGTGCTTTTAAGATCTCATGCCTCTGGACGATCATGGTGCGAGGAGGAATATCTGAGCCGGAGTTAAGGATTCCCTGCATCTTGCTTGCGACATAAAGAACAATATCCCAGTCATAAATGCTAGCAAGGAAGTGCCCTGTATGGCGGGTTACCTTAACTTTTTTTGTCCCGTCAGGGCTTTCGTAGATAATGGGGTTTCTCCTGTTTTTTGAGAGGGCGAGGAATGGGACTTCCATTATTTCTATAAGGTCTCTGGCAGGATTTTTTTGATAAGAAATTACTTCTGTTTTCTGTTTTTTACCGCTTTTCCTTTGTTTATTTCCGCCTTTGGAAATCTTCTCATCATCCTTTTTTTCTTCCAAAAAAACGATCTTTTGTTCTTTTTGCCTGAGCATTTCTGCTAATTTTTCTAAAAGGGAGGTAAGAAATTTTCTCATAAATGCCTACTGTTTTTTGTTTTTAATGAGCTTTTGAACCTCTCAGAATATTAGGTTCGCCTTTTGTTCTGAGAGGCTTTCTTCTAAGATTCTTCATTACCTCGTTTCCAGCTTTTATGGACTTGGTCAATATAATTCCAAGTTCCCTTTATAGTGGAAGACATAACAATCGCCTGAGCCGAGAGATTGGTTATCTGAGACGTGATACTTCTCAGAAAATCCATCTCTTCTTCTAAACGCTTTAATAGTTGCTGGGATTTTTGTATATCATGATCAGCCATGATGACTCCTTCTAGTCGTTATGGTTAGCAACGTGCAGGTGTTAAGCTCACCTGTGCGTTGCGCTTAGTTTATCTCATCCTCAGATCCATGACAATCTGTTCTTTTTTCATTTGCCTGGAAGTTAAGGAAGTTAAGTAGCATGCGTATTTGAGTTATTTTTAGTGTTGCCCAAAAGGGCAACACATATTGCGTATCCTCCTGATTCTGACGAACCACTTTCATAACACCTTTGGCGCTTTTCAAATGCACCTCTTCATAAATGCTCGTATGTTACTTAAGCGCTTTCTCTTGAGGTCGCGTCTGACAAAAACTCTCTTTCAGTAAACCCACGGCCATGGATCTTATCTCTACAACCTTATCTCTCGGAACCCATACCTTTACTAACGCTAAATGGCGCTCCCTCTTCTCTTCTTCTACAGGCTTCTTTAGCCAATTTTCGTTTGCAGCTCTCATGAGTGTTCCTCTCCTTCCTTCACTGAAATAGCATATCTTTATGTGGTGAATAGTTCCTAAACTCAATGGAAAATACACAGCTTTCGATTAAGAAAATGGTCTATGTCGCTTGCGACGAAGCGCCATTGCCATCGGGTGAGTAGGCCGGCGGAACCTCCCCGCCAGCCTCTCGCAGGACCGGACGTGAACCTCTCGATTCATCCGGCCCCCATCATTCAGTCATTGCTGACTTTTCTTTATTCAAAAGCTCCTCCCGTTTCCGGTTGACTCCCAAACAAAGCAGAATGACCCAGCCCCTTCGCTCCATTCCCATTACAGGAACTTCTTCACTACTACGAGCTGGCCCGCCCCTGTGCTTCGCATCGGTACTCTCACCCTCATGGATTCAGCCACTTGGATTTCTTCCTTAGCATCGAAACGACAGGTTCCCGCATTTCCTTATAAAAGCCTCGATCAAATTCACGTCACCTCTACGCCGGCCACCACTCATCCAGTAATTAGGTAACCGATGAGTTTATCTGGGAGTACATTCCAGCCCCCCATTTTGATGACAGTCTCGCATTTACGACGCTTCAACGGTGCTTCAGTTTTATTCGTCTCTTTGATCGCTACCTGCCCACTTAATGGTGGACTTTTCCTCAACGCTCACCACCATGGCTCTTTACCACAGCAGCTTGAGGTGGTTTGAAACCTGCTCCTAAAAACCGGCTCCGAAGGGCCCTCCTTCATCTCTTATAAAGTTTGTACGCATTCGCGCAGTCCCTCTTATGGTCTGCGACGCTTGCGTCAAAGCGGCACACGCAATGTATAAGC
>JAGVKY010000205.1 GCA_020050175.1 Parachlamydiales bacterium | reverse complement strand
ATCAATAATTTGAACGGAAGATAAGCGGGGACGCTCAACCTTTTTATTAGCAGCTGTTAAGGGGATAAACAATAAGATAAAAATGATGAGGTATTTCACAGATATTCTCTTTTTAAAATTTTTAGATGGAGGAGAAAATGTTCTCTTCCTTTAAAGCCCTCTTTTTTATCGAGTTTAAATTCAGTGATCAAGAGGTGGGGACGTCCGGGAGGGGTAGGTTCATTCGAAAGGTTCGTTCCTTCGATGAGAGTAAGTAGCTTTTTTAAATCATCCAGATCGAGTTCGATCGGATGGGAAAGTGTCTCAAGGGTCTCTTGAAAGGAAGGGTAAGATTTTACCTGTCCTTCGACAAAACTGATCCCATTTTGACCCGACGTTAAAAACTCATATCTCTTTTTGACTGGCTCTGAGAGAGGGATGGGCTGCTCAAAAAGGGCAACAATCGACTGAGATTCTCTTTCGAGGAGGCTGATGGGCTCTAAGTATTTGTCGATAAAGAAATGGTCGCTATCTTTGAAATGAGCTCTTACAGCTTTGTTCTGAGCCTGTTTTTTTTCTTTCAGGAGGATATCTCCTTCAAGAAGGGTTAAGGTTTGTTCCAATTGTTCTAATTGATCGCCTTCACTTTTAAAGTGTTGGAAGACAAAGAAAAAAGGGAGGAGAAGGGCGATAGAAACGTAGAGAAGGAGGCGAGCAGGGGTTAGGCTATCACTGGACATAGGAGGTCTGGTCCTTCAAAAGAAAAGAGGTTTTATAGCTGCCTTTAGAGACATTCCATTTCACCTCACCCTTGGAATCAACAAAAGGGTTGGGGTTGATCAGAAAGTCGTGGAACTCTCTAGCCCATTTGGGAGAAGGAGTTGTGAACTCAAGGTCGACTTTGACTTGGTATTTCTCCTGCTTTTTTTCCATTTCTGGCCGCTTAAGAAGGGTGTAATAAAGGGAAACGATCTCAAGCCGTCCTTCCTCTCCATTCACTTCTGAAAGGGAAGCAAGCCAAGCTAAAAGATCACTAACCCGCGGAAGATTGGGATGGAGAGGAAAAAGGAGGGGGGTTGTATTGAGCTCTTTTTGTAAAAAAGCAGCACGTGTCGCAATTTGGTCGGGCTTTAGGTCGGCTAGAGCAATTTTTGGGTAACCTGTTTTTTCTGAATAATTCTCCTCAAAAATCGCTTCACTTTTTCCTAAAAGGGAGAGCGTTTGGGCCCACTCCTCCTTAAGTTGATCTCCCTTCCAGGAAAGATAGGCATTCCCAGCGATGATGAGAGAAATGAGCGCAAAGAGGAGAGCACCGCCAAAATAGGCAAGAGGCTGCATGGCCCTTTTCCAAGGAAGAGATGCAGGAAGAACCCGCATCCTAAAATCAATCCCCCCCTGTGTATCGACCAAGCTATTAAGAGCGCCCCCTAAAGCAAGGATAAATTTGTTGAGTTCTTCGTCTGTCAAACCTAAGGAAGGGCTTGGAGAAATACGGATATAAGTTGAGGGGATATCTAAATTTTTAATTTCAGAAAAAGTGAGGATTTCCCGAACTAAAGGTGTCCCAAGTTCACGGGTTAAGGCACCGATAGCGCGTGTAATGCTTCCCTTCTGTAAAGGGAGATCTAAACGGACAGATCCAAGGAGATATCCGCCCTGTTCGACGATAAAAAACCCCTCCTGATCATCAATATAGAGGACGCCTCTCGGAGCAGAAACCGGTGAAAGAAAAGAGGCAGCAAGTGCTAAAGCAACCGGGGGAGCTGTAACAACCTCAGGCTCGATGCCTGTTTCTTGAAAAGGGGAGAGTGTTTCCTGCAAACCCTCTTTGGTTGTCAAAAGAAGAGTTACTTTTCTTTTTCCCCCTTCGAGAGGAAGAGTGATTCTGTCGTAGACAATTTCCCCTTGGGGCGTAGGAAAAAGTCCCTCCACTTCGTGGGGCAAAGCCTTGTCGATCTCACCCTCTTTTTTGAGGGGGAAGTTCAAAGATCTCACGAGGAGAGGGGTATTACGGTTTAAAATAATTGTTACGAGATAACGGGAGAGGTCTTCTTCTTGGTCAAGCCACTTGACTTTTTGATTCTCAAGAAGGGCATCGACTTTCCATTTCCCCTGAGAAAGAGAAAGGGCGAGTCCCTTTTTTTGAGAGGTGTAAGCTAATACCCGGAAGGCTGGAGATAGGACAGGCATTTTTCTGCTTGGTAAAGGGAGCTGAATGTAAAACTAACTCAAAGCTAAAATTTTAAAGGATTAGAGGGGATGAAGCAAGAGGCCGTTACAAAAACTGACCGCTTTTGCCCCATAGGCATAACTCTCCAATGGGGAAGCCTCTCTGTGGTTTAAAAAAATATTACCACAGAGAACGCAGAGATCACAGAGAGGCTTGCCAGTCCAATTAACTTGTTTTTTCTTCTAGATTGCGATTGTTACCTCAAATACTCTTGGATTTCTTTAAGAAATAAAGTCTTTGCATCTTCTAGGTGAGGCGCGGCAAAGGGGCCCTTGATCAGGGCATTGATGTAGTCCATAGGTTGAATGCCAGGGATCTTGGCAATGTCATCAATGTAGCTGCCTGCAAGTTCCGCTAGAATGAAGTTGGCTGTCGATCGATCGATGCCAGGAAGGGCTACACCAGATTTGTCGATCTCTCTCTCTAAAGCGACATAGTTTTTAAAAAGATCTTTCCTTACATATTTTCCACTGTTGTATTCATGCATAAGATTTTTAAAACTGGCGACAAGTTCCTTTTCATTTTTCTTACCTGTTTTTGCATTTGCAAGAGAGCTCTCTTTTGTTAAAAGTCCAAGCTCTCTTAAGACTATCTCACTCTCTGTGTCCTTTTTCATCGCAAAAATTTCTTGTTCAGCTAATTTTTCCTCTTTCTGCAATTGGGGGATTTTTCTTTGCTGCAAAGCCTCTACTTTTGCGTCGTTTTCTTTCCATAGAGGATCGATGATTGCAGCATCTGTTTGCAGTTGTTTTAATCTGGGAAAGACGGTTTTTTCTAGTTCGTAGAGGGTTGTAGCTCTTAATCCTAAAGCATAGACCTCTTCACTCGCGCGATCGAACGCTTTTAGGGCTATGGCTTTCTTTAAAGGAGTGTCGATTTCTCCCAAAAGTGTTGTCACTTGTTGGAAAGGGAAATCCCTTTTCGATAATTGTTTCAGATCTTGAACGCAAATATTCCCCATCGCATTGATAAAAAGGCCTTCAAGTTGAGTAGCGGCATGGGTATTTCGTTTTCTAATTCCTTCAAGAATTATAGGAAAGGAGGCTAATCGCGATTCTATATCTATGTGTTTAGCTTCTAGATAGTTGGAATGAACAAGCTTAATGAGAGCCGAAATCACATCTCGGCCTAAAAGGTCTTCTGTCAAAATGAGAGTGGAGAGGACAAACTGAATGTCTTCTAGGGGTAACTTTATCGATTCTTCTTTGACCCTTTTCTCGATCTCACGGGCAAAAGGTTGCATTTGTTCTCGAAGATTTGTGTGCGCCAAGAATAATCGAGTCCTCTCTTGAGAACTTAAGGCGGCAAATTTACTCCAAAGTTCAGCTGTGATCTCTCCTCTTTCGACCGCTTCAACTAAACCATGGATCTCAGTTACTTTTTCTGGAGTTGCTCCTGGGATGCTCTCTTCGGTTAGTCGTCTCTTAAACGACTCTTTGAAGTATTTACTAAATGTTTTTTGTACAGCGGGGAAGTCTTCAAGTTCTCTCATCACTTCATCCCATTGCTTGGGGTAACCTCGTAAGTTATTGATCAGCGCATAGAGAGTTGCATCAGCATTGGTTTCAGGTTGATGGGTTTTTAAAAAGAGTAAAGCCCCAATTTTATCAGCGACCTCTTCCTTTGAGCGATTCCATGTCGCTGCATTTGGCAACGCAAGAGCCTCAAGCGATGGGGAGCTCTCTTGAAGAAGTGTGTCTGCAATTTTTGCCGGCCGCTGATAAGAGGTCTTCATGTAAGCGTCAAATGCGCTTTTGACATTTGGGTAGGCTGCAAGTTCTTTCTCAACCTCTTGAAATTGATTGGTATTTGTTAAAAGGTTGGGTCTGATCGTTGATTTTAAGGTGTTGACCAGTAGATGTAGGGCTGAATCCACAATTGGATCAGGCCTAAATTGTCTTAGGCCAATTAGCAAAGCAATCCTATTAACAATTTCCTGATTGGATAGGTTCGCGATATCTCTCTTGGGCAAAGTGAGGCTTTCCACAGCCTTATCATAGAATTGGGCTTTTCGTGCCTGGAGATAGGTGTTTTCACCCTTAACCGGTTGAGGTTTTTTTTCTAATAGGAGATCGACAAGTTTTGCACCATGGTGATCCTGGTAAATATTTTCAGGCTCTGCAAAGAGGTGCTTTTCTAATCTTTTCAAGGCAAGTGTTGAAAGGGCGTAAACAGCGTCCTTTTTCAGACCTAATTCACCGACTTTTTGACGCAAAGTCTCTAGATCGGTTTTAGCATCACGAATTCCCTTTTGTGCTCCTTGAGTGATAGATTTTTCTGCTTTTAAGATAGCATCAGCAAGTCTTCTTTGGGTGGTATTAATTGTAAAAAACTGCTTAACAACGAAAATCATCCTTGAAATAATGTTGCTATCGTCTTTGATAGCTTTCCGCTTATTTGCGCCTTTGAATCTATCTTCCAAAAATTCTTGATGAGCTGAAATTTCAACTTCCAGGTGACGGATGAGTTCAAGTAGATTTTCTCGATTCGGTTCCGAAGTTGAGCTATAGATCTCATTTAAAAGTTGTTCTTGGATTGTTTTGGCTGTGTTGATGAGCGCTTCAATTTTTTGCCAATCTCCCTGCTTTGCGGCTTGGGTGAGTTGAATAAGGGTTTGGCTTGCTTTTTCCTGGAAAGTTGGGAAGGGAATTCCCGACTGAACACCTTGAACTGAAGCCATATAAAACCCCCTCATTCTTAACTTCAGAGTAGAAGTTCTCGTTAAAGAGGGGGTAAATGTAGATTTAAGGAGAGGACAAACTAAGCTCGCTTATTCTCAGTTAGTTATACCAATAAAGATCTCCTCTAACTTTTTCATAAAGAAAGTGTTAATTTAGCTACAACGAGTAACCAAAGATTTGGTGTAAATCCCCATATTTTTTCTTAAAAAAATTGACGTGCTTAGGTTTGAAATGATCTTTCCAAGACCCGATTTGGCCTGAGCGGAAATTGGCATGTAAAAGGTGTTCCGCTCCAAACAACAATTCTGAGATCTCGGAAATTTGCTCAGATGAGAGAGTAACTCCAATCCAATTAGCAACATCTACAACGGTCTTTTTCTGTAGGTCGTCATTGCCACCTCCTTTGCTTCCTACAAGATCTTCAAAACGGACAATGAGAGAATTTTTGTGATCAAGAAGCCTCATCATGGCTGCGGCATGCTTGTAGATAACCAATAATTTAGGATGACGATCAACGCTTTCGTTTTCCATCACGAAAAGAAGCTTATCGTCAAAGCTGCTGGGACCTATGATCCCCTCTAGAAGATCCCACTGGAAATAGACTTGTGAAACAAAAATATCTCTTAAGTCACGGATTCCCAAGATTAAAGGGAAGTTGGGATGTTTCTTCAAAAACTTTTCCATGAGGACGCTGTAGTCCGTGTGGCAATAAATGAAGGAATTTCCATTCACCATATCTTCAAGCTTATTGCTTAAAGTTTGGATATTTCCTCCATAAGCAAAATTATTCCAGGAGTCGATTCCTAAAAAAGGTCGTATTTCAGAAGGTTCACGGTTTTGAATAAAGAAAAGGAGCTTCAAGAGCAAATGAGTGCCTGCCTTCGGTACAGTGACTAATCCGAAAGGGGGGCATGAGGTTTGCTTAGCAGTTTCGATCAAATCACCTTTGAGGGATTACAAGAGAGTTGTAAATAAAAGAAGAAAAAGAAAGGGAAGTTTTATCATTTTTACACAGAAAAAATTTTATTTTTTTATATCCAAAGTCTTTTTGAAACGAAACCAACTTAATTTGGAAAACTGGCTGATAGACTAATTTAAGAATAGTTATTGCAAATCTTTGGTAATTTGAAAAGCTAACCCTTATACCTCTTGGTGATATTTCAAGTGTCTTCATTTTCGGTTTACAAATTCACCGCTCCAGTTATGGAAGGGAGAATTCTGGAGAAAAATCCTCTTTTTTAGGAAGGAATTTTTTTCGATTGAATTTTCCTCTAAGTTTGAACATCCTTACCAACGTAAATTTGGGTTTTGATGTGCCTCTTAGGTATTTTTGTAAATATGGATAATAACGATTTTAGTTTGGATTAAAGGATATGGTGACTCTGTTTCGATGTTTTCTACTACTAGTTATATTTACTAGTTGCAATCAAGTCATTTCTCGCAACCCTGATGCAGGTAAAAAAATACCAAATACGTATTACTTCGCCATGTGCGCAATGTTTCAAGATGAAGCTCCTTATTTGAAAGAATGGATTGAATTTCATCGACTTATGGGAGTACAGCACTTTTATTTGTATAACAACAATAGCGACGATAATTTTTTGGAAGTTTTGGACCCCTATATTTCAAGAGGTATTGTCGATTTAATTGAATGGAGTCGGCCAAATAAAGAGGATTACTGGATAGAAGATCAAAAAAGAGCTTATAACGATTGCATAAAAAAATGCGAGAAGCAAGTTACTTGGCTGGCGATAGTTGATATAGATGAATTTATTGTGCCTGTCAAAGATAACGATTTAATTTCTTTTTTATCAGGATTTGATGGTGAGCCTTATTTGGGGGCCATTCGAATAAATTGGCAGTTATATGGGACCTCTGGACTTAAACAAATACAAAAAGACAAGCTGTTGATTGAAAGCCTTATTTGGAAAGCTCCTACAAATTATGTAACTGAAGATATCCCACATAATGGGATCGTCAAGAGCATTGTCCGCCCTTGTGCGATCAAATTATATAGAGCCCACGAAGGTGACCTGAAAGAGAATTTTTATTCACTGCCATCAAGCGAACCTACCCGCTTTCAGGACGTTAGGGTTAACGAAATCAGAATTAATCATTATTGGACCAGAGCAGAAGACTTTTTTTACACAGTAAAAATTAGAAGAAGATTAACTTATTTGGATGAAAATTATTACAAGGTCATGTTGCAAAAGCTCAAAGATTTAAATCAGGTTAAGGATAACATCATGCAAAGATTCGTTCCCAAACTAAGAAAAAGAATGAAACTATCCACTTGATTCCTAATACCCTCAACGGACTTTTCTCGTATTCGGTACCAATCTCCGGATGAAATTGGTGCCTAATAAGACTATAACCTTCACATTCATATGGAGTGAGAGTGATCTATAGATAAGGGTGGCTGGGCTTTATTGAGAAGAACTAAGGTATATTATTCGCATGACGTTGACTTTCTTGCTGACAGAAAAAAAGCCAACACCATTCTGTTTTGTAAATTCAATTTTAATTTAATCTAATTTTTCTGTTTATCACAAAATGGGGAAAATATTTTTACAGGGAGTATCCGAAAGCTTTGTGTAAATCCCCATATTTTTTGCTAAAAAGCTTGATGTGATGGGGCTTGAAATGTTCTTTCCAAGAGCCAATTTGACCCGATCGGAAATTGACTGGATGTAAAAGAAATTCCCCTCCAAAAAGCAACTCTTGGACCTCTGCCAACTGATTCGTAGAAAGAGAGACCCCTATCCGTTTAGCTATACTAAGGATAGTTTCACGCTGCAAATTGTCGTCACCGCCACCCTTGCTTCCAATGAGATCTTCAAAACGAACAATGAGGGAATTCTTATGATAAAGAAGTCTCATCATGGCTGTGGCATGCTTGTAGATCACCAATAATTTTGGGTGGTAACCAACGACTTCATTTTTCATCAAAAAAGTCAGCTTATCATCAAAGCTGCTTGGTCCAATGATCCCTTCGACAATATCCCACTGAAAATAGACTTGAGAGACAAAGATATCTCTTAAATCACGCAATCCAAGTAATAAAGGAAAATCGGTGTGCTTGCTCAAAAACTTTTGCATCAAAACGCTATAGTCAGTGTGGCAATAAATAAACGAATGATCATTGAGCATTTCATCTAATTTATTGCTTAGAGCTTCGATGTTTCCGCCATAGGTAAAATAATTCCAAGATTCAATTCCTAAAAAGGGTCTGACTTCAAAGGGCTCACGGCTTTGAATAAGAAAGAAAAGTTTCAGCATCAAATGAGTCCCAGCCTTTGGGACTGTCATTAAGCCAAAGGGGGGGCAAAAAGTCTGCTTTGCTTGACTAATCAAATCTCCATTTAGAGGCGACAGAAAAGTTGTGACTAAAAGGAGAAGTAGAAAAGAGAAATTTTTTTTCATTGT
>JAGVKY010000045.1 GCA_020050175.1 Parachlamydiales bacterium | reverse complement strand
GACATCAAAACAGGAACTTAAAGGCATGAAGAAGAAACGGATTGTCGTCACAGGCATGGGTATCGTCTCATGCTTTGGAAATGAAGTTGAGCCTTTTTACGCAGCTCTTCTAGAAGGGAAAAGCGGTGTCAAACCGATCACCTCTTTCCCAGTAGATAATTTCCCTACCCGCTTTGCTGCCCAAATCGAAGGATTTGACCCCGGACACTATATCGACAAAAAGCAGGCAAGAAGAGTAGATCCCTACGTCCGCTATGCGATGGTCGCTGGCAAAAAAGCCCTTGAAATGGCCGAACTTGGATCTCCAGAAGCTCTAGAATCAATTGATAAGACTAGAAGTGGGATTATCATTGGCTCCGGCATGGGAGGGATGCAGGTCTTTTTCGAGGGGGCCGAAACCCTAATGACCAAAGGGCCAACTCGTGTCAGCCCTTTCTTTGTTCCGTATATTCTCACCAACATTGCAGGCGGCCTCCTTGCAATGGATCTTGGTTTTTTAGGCCCTAATTACTCGATCTCAACTGCCTGTGCCACTGCCAACTATTCGATCATTGGCGCCGCCAATCACATCTTAAAAGGTGATGTCGATCTGATGGTGACAGGAGGGGTTGAAGCAGCAACCCTTCCCTTAGGTCTTGCCGGATTTTGCGCTTGTAAAGCTTTATCCCATCGAAATGATGAGCCACAAAAAGCTTGCCGTCCTTGGGATAAGAATCGAGATGGTTTTGTGATGGGCGAGGGAGCAGGCGTCCTAGTTCTCGAAGAACTCGAACATGCTTTGAGAAGAGGAGCTCCGATTATTGCCGAATATCTCGGCGGCGGACTTTCTTGCGATGCATATCACATCACTGATCCTCACCCAGAAGGTCTAGGTGTAGCCCTTTGCATTCAGCATGCTCTTGATGATGCTGGAATTTCGGCAGATGATGTGAATTACATCAATGCCCATGCTACCTCTACACCTATGGGCGATATGGCTGAAGTGCGCGCTTTACAAAAGATTTTTAAAACACCTGAAAACATTGTGATGAATTCCACAAAGTCTATGACAGGCCATTGCCTTGGTGCCGCTGGCGGGATTGAGGCGATTGCAAGTTTGATGGCCATTAAGACGGGCGAAGTACACCCCACCATCAATCTAGAAAACCCTGAAGATGGCATTGGTTTTCAGCTGCCCACAAAAAGAAAAAAACTTCCGATCAAGAATCTTATCTCCAATTCTTTCGGTTTTGGAGGGCATAATGCAACAGTCGTCTTCGCACCCTACAGAGGGCAATAAAGAAATTTCGTATGGAGTGATTCCCTGCCGTCAACAACAAGACCGCTGGGAGTTTCTCCTGATCAAAAATTTTCGTGGAGAATGGGGTTTTCCAAAAGGACACCCCGAGCAGGGTGAAACAGCGCATGCTGCGGCCACTCGCGAACTTCTTGAGGAGACTACATTAGAAGTGGAGGAGTGGCTCCCGATGCCCCCCTTCACAATGAAGTATGACTTTGGCGGCGCTGCTCATTTAGTCCATAAAGAGGTTCAACTTTTTCCAGCCTTAGTAAGGGGAAATGCAAAACCTGGCTCAACAGAAATCGAATGGGTCCGCTGGGTCACAATCGAAGAGGGAGAAGAACTTGCAACTTTCGGAGAAACTAAACAAGTTTTCCTCTCCTTACAACCGCTTTTCAGAAGCTCTTAAAGAGAGAAGAAAACAACATCTCCTTCGGACACTCACTCCTCAAGAGGGGGGCGTTCTTTTTTCCTCCAATGATTATTTAGGTCTTTCCCGCCACCCTCTCATTTTGAAAAAAGCAGAAGAGATGCTAAAAACATTTGGATTTGGGAGCGGAAGTGCTCGTTCTTTCTCCACCCACCTTCCTCTGCACTACAATTTAGAAAATCTCTTAGCAAAATTTCTCCAAAGAGAAAAAGCTCTTCTTTTTAGTTCTGGTTTCCAACTCAATAGCACCCTCTTAAGAACATTAGGGAAAGAATCTTCCCTCTATTTTCTTGATCAAAGATGCCATAGAAGTCTTTTAGAAGGAGCTTTAACAGCGCCTGGGCGAACATTTCGCTTCCGACACAATGATCCCCATCACTTAGAAACGCTCCTCAAAAAGCATCGAGGAGAGGGGCAAGAGGTTTGGATCGTGACAGAATCGCTCTTTAGCATGGAGGGAGATAGGGCGCCCCTACAAGAACTTATCTCTCTTAAACAAGAATATGAAGCTTTTTTGATCGTCGACGAAGCCCATTCCATTGGTGTTCTCGGAGAAAAAGGAGCGGGCATCTCTCCAAGCGAAGTGGATCTTGTTGTGGGGGCTTTTGGAAAGGCGCTGGGCGGTTTCGGTGGTTTTATTGCAGGTGATGCATTGCTTATCGACTTTCTCAGCAATTTTTCGCCTGGATTTATGTTTACAACAAGCCTCCCCCCTTCCCTAGTGGGTGGCTTGATCGAAGCAGTAAAACTTCTTCCCACACTGGAACACGAAAGGGCAAAGCTCAAAGAAAATACCGCCCTTTTGAGAAAACTATTAAATCTCGAAGCGGGGGATCACATCGTCCCCTATTTCACAGGGACGCCCGAAATGGCCCTCTCCCTTTCCAAAACATTAAGCCAAAACGGTTGGAAAGTGCCGGCTGTAAGGCCGCCAACAGTGGCACCCAATTGTTCTCTTCTTCGTTTCAGCATGACAAGCCAACACAAAGAAGAAGAGATCAGAGGCGTTACAGAATATCTGCTAAATATTCGAAATCAGTAAACGCAAAGACGCAAAGAAACTTATTCGAATAGCCAATCACTCTTGAATGTCGAAGTTTCTTTGCGTTTAATTTGCAGCCTAGGTTTGCCCTTCGGTTTCGAACATCCCCTTGAAGTTGTCAAAGAGGTGGTCGATTTGGATCACACCTGACTTGTTGAGGATGATGAGGAAGACCGCTGTTGGGGCAACCCAGCGCATGAAAAAGAGCCATGGCTTGAAGAGATAATTCATCGAAGAACCGGCTGAATACTCTTCAAAGGCTTTGTCTCTTTCAAGAAACCAACCGATGTAAAGAGCTGTCAAAAAGCCTGTGACAGGAAGGAGCCAGTCTGTTGTGAGATCATCAATGGTCGTAAAAAAAGTTTTACCATAAATACTATTCCACTTGCTAAAGAGAGGACCTGAAACAGAAAGGGCACTAGGAATTCCAAAGAGAAAGCAAGCTGCGCCAACGATAAGCGCCGCTTTTTTCCGCGTCCAGCCGAAGAGGTCGATAAAGTTTGCAACGACCACTTCCACGAGAGCAATAGCTGATGTCAAAGCGGTGAATACAAAGAGAATAAAGAAGACGGTTGAAATCAGGAGAGAGCCGGGCAATTGGCTAAAAAGGACTGGCAATGTTTTAAAGACAAGCCCCGGTCCTGCTGCGGGGGGAAAGTTAAAAGTGAAAATGATCGGGAAAATCATCAGTCCCATCATAAAGGCGATCACGATCGTCATCGACCCAACAATCAAACCCGTTTTTGGGATATCATCATGAGGCCTCATATAACTGCCGTAAGTGATCATAATCCCCTGTCCTAAACTTAGAGTAAAGAAGGAGAGGCCGAGGGCTTGCAAGATTCCAGCAGCAGTGAGCTTTGAAAAATCAGGTTGAAGGAAAAATTTAACTCCCTCCACCATCCCAGGTAGAGTCAAACTGTAAGCGGTTAAGCCCACTAAGATAATAAAGAGACCCGATGTCATAAAACGACTCCAGTACTCAATCCCATGCCGAATCCCCGGATAAACAACAGCAACAGTTAAGGCTGTAAAAGCAAAGTGCCAAAAAAGGGTGATATCGCCAGCTGAAGCAAGGACATCGAAAGTGTCTCGAATCTCCTCAAGGGACTTCCCCTTCCAAAAATGGGAGAGCGACATCAAGACATAGTTCATACCCCATCCAGCAAGCACACTGTAATAGGACATGATGAAAAACGAGGAGAGAACCCCGAGCCAACCGACAGATTTCCAAAAAGTATTATTATGGGAAAGATGGGCAAAAGCTCCAACGGCACCGCGCTGTGCCCGTCTACCGATGACAAGTTCACCAATAAAGACAGGAATACCGATCAAAAGAGTGCAGGCGATATAGACCAAAAAAAAGAGGCCACCGCCATTTTCTCCCGTGACGTAAGGAAACTTCCACAGGATCCCAAGTCCGATCGCCGAACCGGCTGCCACTAGGATAAAGCCTAAATGGGAACTCCAGTGCTCGCGCTGCTTTTGCATGAGGTTCTCTCCTCCTAAAAAAAGGGATTTATTCTAACATCTTCCTTGATATGTCTCCATTTTTCTTAAGCGTACAATCTGAAGCAGCTGTGGTCGGGGTCGTCTGCATCATCTTTTTAGTCCTTTTTGTGGTCGCCGGGGTCCGGCAAAAACTCAAAGACCGCGATTGATGAAAGAGTGTTTTAGTTGCACAGGATGTGGCAAATGCTGCACCGGATCCCCAGGTTATGTTTTTGTCTCTCTCGAAGAGATCGAGGCAATGGCCCTTTTTTTGGACATCAGCCTAGATGAATTTTCAAAAAAATATCTTAGGGTTGTAGGAAATCGCATCTCTCTAAAAGAACTTTTACCAAGGTACGATTGTGTCTTTTTTAAAGAAAAGAAATGCACAATTTACGAAGTCCGTCCCAAACAGTGTCAAACTTATCCTTTTTGGCCCATGCACCTAAAAAATGAAGAGGCTTGGGAAAATGTTAAAAAAGAATGTGAGGGTATTGATCCTCGCTCACCCTTACCGGTTATCACATGAAATCTATTCTCATCGGCTCGGGCAAGGGAGGAGTGGGTAAATCGACTGTCAGCGTCAATTTAGCGATCTCTTTAGCCCAGAGAGGGCTAAAAGAGGGACTTCTTAACGCCGACCTCTATGGACTTTCTATTCCTGTGATGTTAGGTCTTCAACACCATTCTCAACCTGGTTTATGGAGAGGGCCTATCCTTCACGGTCTTTTAGAAAAACTTCTTTTAGCCCTTTGGGGATTGATCGAAAACATGTCGGTTTTCTTTTCGGTGAGGGGAGACCTGCTGCCTATGACAAAGGGAGCGACGGTGCCCACCAGTCGTATGAAAGACTCGCTACCACCCTTATGGCTCATTTATGAATGAAATAATGGAATCTTGGCTCTGCCCCCCTTTTGACGAAGACACAAGAGAAGAGGTCAGAAAGCTCAGTGAGCAACCCGATGAGCTGATAAACGCCTTCTATACCCGCCTTTCTTTTGGCACTGGGGGCTTGCGTGGTTTAATGGGAGTCGGGACGAATCGGATGAACCGATATATCGTCTCCTTTACGACGGAAGGGCTTGCTCGCTACCTTAAAAGGTATTTTATAGAAGAGGAAAAACTCAAAGTTTTTATCGGCTTTGATTGCCGACATCACTCCAAAGAATTTGGGAAAGAAGCAGCCGAAGTTTTGGCAGGACATGGTATTCAGGTTTTTATCTCTGATGAAGTTGTTACAACTCCTTTTACCTCTTTTGCCTGCAGAGAGCTGAAGTGCCATGCCGCCATCATGATCACCGCTTCGCATAATCCAAAGACCTACAATGGTTATAAAGTCTATTGGCAAGATGGAGGGCAAATTCTCTTCCCTCATGATCATCTTATTGAAAGAGAGGCCAATCTGATTGCTTCCCCTGATCAAGTTAAGAGAGCCTCTTTCTATTCTCCTCTCATCCATAAAGTGGGCGAGCCGCTTAAAAAAGCCTATCGTAAAACATTAGCGAGAGAACTTTTGCAACCCGAAAAAAACCAAAAGCAAGGTTCTAAAATAAAAATCGTTTACACGAGTCTTCATGGAACAGGGAGCGCTTTTGTTCCTGACCTGATGCGGGAATGTGGATTTTTGGATTTCCAAACTGTAAAAGCGCAGGAGCAGCCTGACGGCTCTTTTCCCACAGTCCCCTTTCCTAACCCGGAAGAGGCCGAGGCTTTGGAGATGGGGGTGAAACAACTTTTAGAAACGAAAGGGGATATCCTGATTGCGACAGACCCTGACGCCGATCGGATGAGAGTAGCCATTCGTCAGGAAGATCAGGTGATCTTACTCAATGGCCATCAAATTGCTTCCCTTCTTCTCTACCATGTTTTAAGCCATCAAAAGGAGATCCCGTCGAATGGAGCTACTGTTAAAAGCATTGTGACCACCGAGCTTCTGCGAAAAATTTCAGAAGCCTTTGGAGTGGTCTGTATAGACGTCCTACCGGGCTTTAAATACATTGGGGAACTTATTCACAAATGGGAAGATGGCTCCCACACCTTCCTTTTTGGAGGAGAAGAATCTTACGGCACTCTCTATAGCACCTTTTGCCGCGATAAAGATGGTGTTTTTGCAAGCCTTTTAGTGGCAGAAGCGGCTTTATGTGCAAAACTTAAAGGAAAAAATCTATTAAGTATTTTAGAAGAAATTTATCAAAAATTTGGTAAATTTTCAGAACAAATCCATTCTATCCAATACCCTGAAACAAAAGAAGGGAGAGAGGAGATGAAGTGTGTGATGGAAGATTTAAGAGCTTTTCCTCCCTCGATGTTCGATGGCATTGAAGTGAAAACCATTGAAGATTTTTCAAAGAAACAAGGGTCCCTTCCTCTCTCAAACACACTTCTCTATCGACTAGAAGATGGTTCTAAAATTGTGATCCGTCCATCGGGCACAGAACCAAAAATCAAGATTTACTGTGAAGTAAGAGGTGATAAGAACTGCCACTCCCTCATTACCTCTTTGGAAAAGAGGCTTAGTCAAGGAATGGAAGTTCTTACCAATCGGTAATTTAGAAATTGTATCCAACAAGAAGTTGTGCCGACCAATTATTCCAGTGGAATCTCCGAACTGTTTCCTCTCGCTGGAAAGCAATGACACGAGAAATGACACGGCTTGGAGCTTGGGCTTGAGCCTTCAAAGCTGCAATAGAAGCAGTCGGCGTCCTTGTTATTGGCGTCTCAGAAATTTCTAGCCCTGAACCTGCTGCTGAGAACTTGATATTCCCTGTACCGCGGCGAGTATAGAGATACTCATATTCTCCTCTAACACCAATTTCCCAATTGTTATAAGCATAGAATGCGCCAAGATGCCCTTCTGCTCCTTGTGGGTGGAATCTATCTGTCGATGTAAAAGATAGATCTAAATTAGTGGCAGGTGCTTTATTAATTGTTGTCTGTTCCGCAAATGCTCTTGTTGGTGTTGCGCTAGATTTAACTCTTCTTTTTGGCCTAAAGAATTGCTCTTCCACAAAAGTGCTCGTGTTGGTCCGGTGCCAATTCCAAGAACCTCCAGCATAGATTCTCCAGCAGGAATTAGCCACCCAATCGGCTTCTAAACCTGCTAAAAAACCTCTTGAATGTGCTGTAAAGTGAACAGGCTGTGGAATCCGAGTGAAGGCGGGTGTAATTTTTGTTGCCGGAAAGGCATCCTTTAGCATAGAAGCCATCGAAGGGTGTCTAATAAACGTGTGGAGCTGCTGATAGCCAAAACCAACAAGCGGAGCAATCGAAAAATAGTCATCCGCAAAGAAAAGTCGATAACCTATTTTCGCTGCAATATCGCTTGTATCTCCCCTCACCTGATTAGCATTTGTCGCTTCTGACAGGATAGACTGTCTTCTTCTTGTTGTTCCTGCCGTGAGATCCAGGACTCTAGTAAAAATCTTACCTGACTTTGCAGGTACAAAACCTACCTCTTTACCATTCGTGATCCAACCATGAGCACCGCTGATATTCAAAAAAAGTGGAGAACAATGATCGGTTTCAAATTGGCCTAAAAGCTCATAAACGGAAAGATTCTTTAGATGAAAACTTGAAGAAACTACAGGTGTCACGTGGTGTTTGCTAATCCCGCGAGTCTCCCCCATAATTTTGATGGAATCTTGACGATAGCCTGTTCCAATATCAAAGTGTCCGCCAAAGCCATCACTCGAGGCTGTAAGTGCCCCTTCGGCCAATAGTGCAATTGCAATCCAGTAAGTTGTTCTCATATCAAAACTCCAAAGAATAACTCTTTTCCTACCCTAAATAGAGGATTCCAATCAAGGAATTTACTCTTTGGGAGGGTATTTGACTCGAACATGGGCTGCAGCAAGAAGAGTTTGCATAAGAGTCTTTTTGACAATAGCCATCTCTTGGTAAGTCAATGGACATTCGTCAAGTTGGTGATCTTCGACCTTTGTTTGGACAATCTTATCGAGAAGCTCTGAAAGACTATCCTCATCGACATGATCCAAAGAGCGGGAAGCAGCTTCAAAGGCATCTGCCAGCATGATGATGGCTGCCTCCTTGCTTTGCGGCTTAGGCCCAGCATAACGGAAAAGAGCGATATCGCCATCACCTGATTTTAAACCCATTTTATCTAAGTAAGCTTTGTAAAAAAACCAGACAACACCTGTCCCATGATGCTCCTTGATCACATCGATAAAAGGTTCTGGCAACCCAGCTTTTCTGGCCATCG